>WTAT01000084.1 GCA_013139415.1 Desulforhopalus sp. | reverse complement strand
GGGAAGACAGAGACGATAACTGTACCAGTCCTTTTTGCGCAGACTATCTTCCAGAAATAGCTGACTACCGGCAAAGATGCGCATGGTGAGCATATAACTCTCGTCTCCAAGCCCTCTAATCATATTGTAAGGTGTATCAGGAGGACGCCACGACTCCCAACTGAGAACCAGATCATCAATGGTATTCAACGAACCATTGTCTACATCTTCCAAAGTAAGTAATTCCGGGCCGTATCCTTTTTCAAAAACAAAACGAAGCTGCACGTGGTGGGTAGGAGACCTGAGACCGCCTTTGGTGGATGGAACCAGAATGAACTCGACAGTAGTAATTTTTTCGAGATTCACTCGCACCGAATGAAGCACAGTGGTCCGTTCTATAGGGTTGCCGCCATAGTTGATGTTGCGAAGAACCACCCGGCTGAAATCCTTGCCTCCATGAATGGTATCCCAGGCCACATGTCCGGGTATGGATGCAGCAAGATACCCGCCAGGGATAATATCCCGCGAGGTACGAAGACGGATCGCTTTGTGCCGTGACCCGGCCCAGGCTAACAGCTGTTCAGATGATAATGTACGGTATTTTTTTGTTGTCACCCTATGCGTATCCTCCGGAAACAAGCTCAGCTACCAATATCTTTTGTATCATTCTTTCCTTGAAGGAGGTTGGGTTCGTAAGCTCCATCCGTTCAAGATACGACAAGGCCCCATCCGGAATCCGGCTCTTTCCGGCGGATTGCACCATGGCCTTCATCATCCCTGAAGGCCTGGCCAGTTTCTTTTTCATAGACTTCAAAATCTTGGCCAGCACCAATTCCTCTTTGGTAAAATCAGTGCCAAACGGAAAGACAGGGAAATATCCTTTCTTTTTGTGCGATTTAAGCCCATCTTCAATACGTTCCGGTAAATTGGCACGAAATCTGTCCGGAATAACATAGTGTGCAGCGATCTTGCCGGCCTTTTTGGCCTGGGTCAGCAACTCATCCTGAAAGCGGGAATCTGCAATATTAATAAGAGCGGTTGCTACCTGCTGATCGGTTTTACCGCGAATAACGGCAATGCCATATTCGCTGACAACAATATCGCGCAGATGCCGGGAAATGGTTGTATGGCCGTAATGGTCGACAATATTTGACCTGACATCTTTTCCCTTGGTGCGGGTACTGCGGAGCATGAGGATAGAACGGCCATCAGGAAGCTCATGGGCCATGGATACAAAATTATACTGACCGCCAACTCCGCTCACCACCTGACCGTTTTCCAGACCATCAGAACATGCAGCACCATAAAGTTTCATAATCATGGTCGTATTGATGAACCGGCCATGAATACGCTGCTGACTGGTCAATTCCTGATTGCCAAACATCTGATTGACATAGCGGACACTGGTCATGGCGAATTTGCTGCGCTCAGCTTCATCCATACCATTCAGCCAGTCATAAAAGGAACGAGGCCCAAGGAAAAATCCACCATGGAGTACCACCCCGCCGCACAACTCTTTCCCTAGACAATCCGCCAACTTAGAAGAAACGCCATTTTCGGCAAAATCAGCAGAAAGTGTTGTACCATCCGGCAGCATAATACCCCTGTCATTTACAACCACATCCTGCCTGAATATCCCAAGTTTTTTCAAAAAATCACCATCACTGGGAGTAAGTGGCCGGGAAATAACACCTTCTTCAAAAAGGACTTCCAGCATAGCCGGAGTCACCCTGGACGATATTTTTCCCTGGTTCAGCAGCCGCTGAATGGTGGCATCTGGGTATACCTTTCTGGTTAGGATTTCATTTTCATAGAGTTCCTTAAAGCCTGAAACAAACATCTCGCTGCAGCCGTAAAGACCCTGCTCAAAAACGTCTGTACCTCCGACACGATGAATAACTTCGGAACAACTCTCCAGCACCCCTGTTTCACCGAGCACCTGCCGATAAAAACCGTTCTCTTTATGACGAAGAATAGTTCCATAGACAATAGCGTCACCAAGGGAACCGATGCCGATCTGTAAGGTCCCGCCGTCCCGGATAAGAGAGCTTGCCAGCAATCCTATCATATAATCCGTGGTCTGCACCGGTGCACTTGGAGTACTGGGCAACTAAAAAACAAGATCAGGGGAGTCAAGAACCATATCAAAGGCAGAAGCCTCCACCATGGCATCCCCTGTCATAAAGGGCAGATTGTTGTTGACCTGGGCCACAGCAACAACAGGCCGGCTCTCATCTTCATGCTCCCGCAGCATGGCAAGCAGGTCTGGTGTAACATCAGGATTGCAGCTTAAACTATAATACACCCTGCCTTGTTGTTTTCTGCTGGCCACCAACTGCCCGCAGACATTAACCCCAAGCTGCATCATATCCCGGGCCACATGGGTGTAGTTGCTGCTGATATAATGCTGCTGCTGAGCAGGATTACGCAAATATTTACCCGGAGTCATATAAAATTCGCTTATCTTGACATTTTCAGGCAGTGCATTGCTGCCTGCAGCAACGATATATTCAAGTTGAGGTTGATCAGCGAAAATACGATCAAGAAAAGGCTCCAGGAACCTGCGCTCAATATCAGTTCGTGGCCTGGGCCGGTCAATACTGAGCCCGGTGACAATATGAAGATTCAAATCTGCATCATCAACCGCTCTCTGGTACAGCTCATTAGCGAGATGACACGGTTTGCCCAATCCAAGAGGAAGCGCCAGCACAATCGTCTTGCCGACTGTGCGGATTATCTCATCAACACAGCGAGCGACGCTGGTAAAAGATTCAGGTTGATTTGTTTTCATAGAAATTTCCAGTAATGCGAAAAAACAGGTTAGCTGAATAGCACGAAAAGTTGTTCCTTAAAAGCTGTATACGTTCATATATTCATTGAAGCAGCCTCGAGCAAATTCAAACCCAAAGTTTCTTTGGCGGTAAGAGAATCCCAAGTCTCCCAGGACTCGATGATCAAACCATCTGCAAACCTATGAAAATACATACCGTAAACCGGCTTTTCCTCCTGTTCATCTGCAGGGGAAACCACCTCAATCTTTAAGCGGGTTGCGACTCTATCACCTTCAGCCACCTGATCAAGAACCGTTACGCGTAAATCCGGGGTAAGCATCAAACGCAGGGCAACAAATTGTTTGCATTGTTGAGGCCCATGAATCTCCATGGAAGAATCCATCACATGGCCCACATAATTTTCCCCATAGAGGGTATCAATCAACTCAACTTTTCCGCGTGTCACCACTTCTTCAAAGTGAGTGCGTACCATTTTTTTATTATTCTCCGACACAAAAGACCTCCTTTTTCCATAACCTGCTTTGCTTTATATGAAAGTCTCTCACAGAGGCACAGAGTTCACAGAGATTTTTTGTTTTTCTCTCTGTGTACCCCAAGGGCATTTCTTTCAGGGCATCTCTGCGAACTCTGTGAGAGCTTAATTTTCATAAGTTCGTTGTGACTGCTTATCATGGAGGTTACTCAAAACAACCATTCTGCAAAAATTTACTGGTCTTACTGGCAACGACCGACGAAAAAACCAGCCCGAAATGGGTGGTGTGGACCAGAAATGTGTCTTTTACACCCGGCACTATAATTTCATCAAGGGCAACCAGGCCGTCACCGGGATGCTTCCAGCCGCCAAACAGCAGCCCGGTGCCCACATTCAAGGTGCCGCCAATGACGCCAATTTCATAGCCGACAGGCCATGAGCTGCAGCCGGAACTTAAATTT
>WTAT01000580.1 GCA_013139415.1 Desulforhopalus sp. | reverse complement strand
GTACAAGAAACAACTCATTTATACGTTTACATACATTTACTGATGTGAACTGTTAAAAATATCGAAACTTAACCCTGAAAAATTAACATCGAAAAAGGAGGTTGCCAATGCCCGTATACGAATTTACATGCCAAAAATGCGATCATGATTTTTCCTTAGTTATTACTCTTTCAGAGTATGAGAAGAAAAAATTTACGTGTCCGAAATGCAAAAGCGATAAGGTGAAGCGGCAGCTTTCATCATTTCAAACTATTACCTCTAAAAAAAGTTAACCTTCTACTGAGGGTTTTTCTATTTTCAATAAAGTGTTGTTGTTCAATATAGATATGACATAGTTTTGTAAAAAGATCACTCCGAGATGGTTCCGGGTAGAAGCCCCGTGAACCGGAACCATCAATATTATATGGAAACATCAATAAAAATTAGAGGTTGAATACTCTGATTTTTGTCTATATTAATGAGTTTGTTCATTTCCGAACATTGTGTCACCCTTAAAACCTGTATTGTCAGAAGAATGGCTGGATTTCAGACCGAAAAGTGCCGGCAATCAATGAGTCTGTTGATTTATGAGGATTTTTGTTCGACACCAAGGCATGTGAAAAAGATAACCGGAGACATATAGTTGATATCGGAGTCTGCGCTTACCTTCGAGGATTATTTTTTCCACATAACGCGGAGATCGGACAGGTAAGCGCAGACTCCGAAAGGACGTAAATCAACGGGCTCATAAATACAGATGAATAAAGCTCTTTAAGTGTAGCCTCTCAAACAAGGCGGAGAAGCTTGCCGTTTTACATATTTAATTCTGTTTCTTAACCGATGTGTCGATTGGTTAATTCTGCGTCACATCATATCACCGAACTTCTTTAAAGGGAGGATACGTATGAAAACAGTATTGAAACTGGGCATACTCACGGTGGGGTCCATTCTTCTGGCCTTTGCAGGAAATGCGTCTGCAGAAAAAGGATATGTCGGCTCTGAGACTTGTTTCAAGTGTCATCCTGGACAATACAATGATTTTATTGTTTCAGGACATTCTTATAAATTATCCAGAGCAAAGGATGCAAGGAACAGACCCATTCCGCTACCTGAAGGCTATACCTGGGATGATATTTCATATGTTATTGGAGGGAAATATAAGAAGTCACGCTATATCGACAATAACGGGTTCATCATCACAGGGGCTAAAGATGGTTCAGAGCTAAAAACACAATTCAACATTGAAGATGGCAGCTGGTCTTTTTACCACAAGGGTGAGAAAAAGCCATACAACTGCGGCGGTTGCCACACAACCGGTTACCAGAAAGAAGGTCATCAGGACGGCAGAGAAGGTCTTATAGGAACATGGGCACAACCGGGGATCACTTGTGAAGCGTGTCATGGCCCTGCTGGTGATCATATCAGGAGTGACGAACTCGCCAAGGTCAACAAAATGATGATTGTGCAAGAGATGCAATTGTGCGGTGAATGTCATATCAGGGGAGACAAGGATAAAATTCCTGCTAGTGGAGGATTTATTAAACACCATGAGCAATTTAACGAAGCACTCCGTGGACCGCACAACGAGGGTAATGATCTCACCTGTATCACCTGTCATGATCAGCATAAATCTGCAAAATTCAAAGGAGGTATAAAAGCATCTTGTGAATCTTGTCATGAAGACGTCGGCAGGGCTTTTGCTGCGACTACACACGGTGGTTTCGGTGTCGACTGCATTGAGTGTCATATGCCGAGAGCATCCAAATCTGCGACGAAGAAGGGAGAGTTTGAGGGAGATGTGCGAACCCATATCTTTAGGATAGCCACAGATGCCGATGCAAAAATGTTCACTGATGACGGCAAGTATGTAGCCGGTGACAGTGTCACCTTGGATTTTGTCTGTCTGCATTGTCACCAGAACAAAGATTTAAAGTGGGCAGCTCTATATGCCAAAGAGATACACTAACCTTATATCAATTATTCTGGAATAACCTGGTCGAAATAATTTGGGCGCCCCTTTCTTTCAAAGATTGGGGCGTTTTACTGTCTGTAGGTTTTAGAAGATATTGAGATGGATCACAGATGGTTCGATCATAAATGTTTCCGTCAAGGAAGGCGGCACCATTTCTGAAAAAACGCTGATGCCTCTGATATCAAACAGAAAGAAAATGCATTTTCATGACTCTACCTTCCATTTTATAGGCTCAGATAGCGCTTAGTTATTCTTTCTGATCTTTACTTCGATAAGATCAGAGGGCACCCGGATTCTGCGCTTAACTGAAGTCGGAGTTTATGCCCTGCTTTGAAAGGTGCTTATCTCAAACGGGCGCTCCACTTGTTCGATTATTACGACGCACCCTGGTACGTCGTAATGATTGAATAATTTCGCGTCTCAAACATGATGCTATTCGCAGTCTAACGCTTACCTGCTTGGTTTCCATCCCCGATTTAAATTTTTACGGCATCATAAAATGTCAAGACCGATAATCAGCATTAATTTTCACATAGTCGATGGAGAAATCGCAGGTAAAAACTTCATCGCAGCCCGGTCCGTCTTTCAGATCAACACAAACCGTGAAATTTTTCTCCTTCAGGACTAAAGAAGCAGCTGTTTCTTCCTCGGCTCCTAACGAGAGGCCGTCTTTGACAATCAGTACATTACCGAAAGAGATATCAACACGGTTTGGGTCAAAACGCACTCCGCACCGCCCCATGGCCGCAAGAATTCTTCCCCAGTTGGCATCTTCTCCGAAAAAAGCCGTTTTTACCAAACTGGAAGTAGCTATGGTTCTGGCCATTTTTTCTGCATCTTGATTCTCTTTTGCGCCGCAAACCTTGATAGTAATGGTCTTGGTAGCACCCTCCCCATCGCTGACAATTTGTAAAGCCAGATCCTTCAGGACGACTTCCAGGCCATCTTGAAAAAGTTGCAGATCCTGGGGAGAACCACCATCAATCAAGGGATTTTCAGCAGTACCGTTGGCCATGACCAACACCATGTCATTGGTACTGGTATCACCATCAATGGTTATACGATTAAAGGTCCGGTCAGATGCCTTAACAAGAGACTTGTGGAGTTCAGCAAAATTGATCTGGGCATCGGTAAAAATAAAAGCCAGCATGGTCGCCATATTGGGCATAATCATCCCTGCTCCTTTGGCCATGCCCATTATCTTGACATCTTTACCGCCGACATTCACCCTGGTTTGGGCAATTTTCAGCACAGTGTCGGTGGTCATTATCGCCTGGGCGACTCGCTCAAAATTATCAGCAGAGAGCTCCTTGACGAGCTTTGGCATACTCTGTTCAAATGCCTCCAGGTTCAGCTGCTCTCCTATTACGCCGGTTGAAGAGATCTGAACCAAATCATCTGAAATCCCGAGTGCCTCGGAAGCCAGGGCACTCGTTGCCATGGCCACCTCCATACCTTTATCACCGGTACAGGCATTGGCACACCCGCTATTGACAAGAATAGCCTGGGCATATGTGCCTTTGAGCCGCTCTTTGTCAATAATCACAGGTGCAGCCTTAACTTGACTAGTCGTAAACAATCCCGCAGTCACACATGGGATATCGCTGTAAATCAATCCAAGGTCCAATCTGTCGGAATAGCGTATTCCCGCCTCAACTGCTGAAAATGAAAAACCTTTAATTTTCATAGAAATTATATTTCCTTAATTATTTTTTCGAAACACTGCCTGGTATATGGTGGTAACTTCTCCCAATTGTGTACAAGCCAAAATTAACGATTGTATGAAAACACTTAGCCCCCGCTAAAGGGGGACTGAACTGAATACCTCTCAAGAAAGCACTGAAAAGCCTCACATGATAGAAGCTGGAACATTAAAATACATCTACCACTTATCCGCCTGATTATGCTACTTTAAAATAATATGTAAAGCGGACGGAAACTGCTCACAATTTGTTTTCACTGGCAAGCATATGTATTCTCTGTACGGTGTAAAGAAAATATGTGGTTATCATCAAATAATACCACAATCTCAGACTCAATAGAATTACACGGTTTTCTGTCATGACTACTCAGGAACTACACTGGAGTTACACTTTATTTTCAACACTCCTGCTGTTAGCCGATTTTTTTATACGTATCGGCCTGTCCGTCAGGGTAATCATGCGCAAACGTCCCTATGGCGTTTCATTGGCCTGGCTGGTTGTTGTCCTTGTCATTCCTTTTCTAGGTGGCTTCTTCTACCTGCTCTTTGGCGAAAACCGACTTCCTGAAAGACGGACGGCTCGGGCCAAGGTTTCATACAACATCTATCTGCTTTGGCTGAAAACCCTGCAGAAAAGAGCACCGGTTTCCTGGAGTGATATCAACCCGGAATGTTTTCCTCTGCATCGTCAGGCTGAGACCCTGGTCGGCATTCCGGCTATGGCAGGAAACCAGCTGACCCTTATTACCAATCCTGAAGAAATTATCAGCTCTATAGCTGAAGCTATTGGCAGATCATCCTCCACCTGTCACCTGCAGTTTTATATCTGGCAGGAAGGCGGACGGGTAAATAAAGTCATCTCTGCATTGATGCAAGCCGCGGCCAGGGGGGTAACCTGCAGAATATTATTGGATTCCATCGGCAGCCGTGATTTCCTAAAGAGCACAACCGCATCCGAAATGCAAAAAGCGGGGATCAAGATCCAGGAATCCTTGCCCGCAGGAATTATTACTGCATTATTCTCAAGAATTGATATCCGCAATCACAGGAAACTTGTTGTAATAGACGGACAGATTGCCTTTACCGGAAGCCAAAACATGGTCGACCCTGAGGTATTTAAAAAAGATGCCGGAGTTGGAAACTGGATCGATGTGATGGTCAAGGTAGAAGGTCCGGTTGTTGAATGCATTGCCGGCACCTTTATCAGTGACTGGTTTCTGGACACTGAAGTGGGACAGTTCCGCTCAGAGTCACTGATAAAAAACATTGAACATGCCCGAGAAGTCAGTGATATGCACCCCCACCCTGTTGCCGGAAAATCTGCAATCCA
>WTAT01000028.1 GCA_013139415.1 Desulforhopalus sp. | reverse complement strand
AATTAGGAACTTAAGTTAGGCACCAAGGCACTTATCCCCGCAAAGCACGGGGACTAAAACGAGTACCCCCTTGAGGGGTGTTAGATATGCTGCGAGGCAGCTCAGCAGCAAACAAAGTTAGACTTATTCCTGTAAGGTCCTCTATTGAAAAAAAACATATTTTTTCTTCTGCTAACGTTTTTAGTCACCTCGTTTTGCTTTGAATCAAAGGCTGACTGGATCAATCTGACTGGAGCAGAGAATGCCAGGAATATAGCTGAAATATATATAGAAAAGGATCAGGTGACAATTAAGTTGGAAGTGTTTGTTCAGGACTTGCCCATCTTCGAAGAGCTCGTTCCGGATGATTTTTTCCCCAACCCTTTTCCCAACAGGCCGGGACCCGATGAACGGCTACAGACCTTTGCAGATTCGGTCTTTCAGGTCATCACTGATACTGGTGAAAAACTGTCAGCTAAACTTCTCCTGGCAGAACCAAGGATGCGGGTCGACCGACCATCTCCTTTAGTCGGATCAATCAATCCCTATACGCGGCAGCGGATTCCCGGGCCACCTGAAGATAAGCGAGTGTTCTATGCCGAATTGATCTATCCCTTCAAGGGGCAACCAGAATCTCTGACTTTTATCCCACCAGTAAGTGAAGATGGGAACATCCCCAAAACCTCAATTGGGTTCACTTGCTATCACCAAGGAGTTCCGGTAGTCGACTTTCGTCAGCTAACCGCACAAAATACGCTGAATCTTGAGTGGGACGATCCCTGGTACTCAGCTTTTGAAAAAAAACCACTTAAGCGTACGCTTCAATCAGGTGTGCGGACCTACCTCTATATTGAGCCTTACGAGGTGCGCCACGAAATTCTGGTGCGGGTCAAAGATATGATGACCTGGATGGATTTTGACCTGCGCGGTGATGAATATATTGAAGAGGATGAATTCAATCCTGTCCGGGAAAAGATGGCACAATTTTTCATGGATCGGGAAAAAGTAATGATAGACGGTAAACAAGGTAAACCAATTCTTGACCGCACCGCCTATGTGGAATCTTCAATGCTGCGCAGCCGATTTATCGAGATACCGGAACGGGTGCCACTGAACACAGCGATGGTCGGCATTATTATCACTTACCTTACCGACACCATTCCCGGAGAGGTCGTCACCCAGTGGGATCTTTTTTCTGACCGGGTGCAGAAGGTGACGGCAAGTATGGTCGATCCGGCCGGCCCGTTTCCCTATGACCTTACCCCTGATGATAATGTCCTGAAGTGGACAAATTATTTGAAGACCTACACCATCCCAACGGTTGATAAAATTCCGGTGGATGCGACACATAAGGGCATATCCGTTCCGCTTGGCAGCCTGGCCTGTATGGTTCTGCTGTTTCTTTGTACTTTTTTAGTCTTCCGTCGCCGCCAAAAATCACAACCTGTCAAAGTGCAATTGGTTTTAATGCTGGTTCTTTTGGTTGGCATAGTTATGCTCTTTCCTCAATTCCAAATTTCTATCGGTGACAGTGCACGGGCGAGTCAAATTAGTGAGGATGACAGTAAGGTTATAGCTCTTAGTCTCCTGGAAAATGTGTACCGAGCGTTTGACTTCAGGGATGAGGAAGACGTTTATGATAAGCTGGCAAAAAGTGTCAATGGTGACCTGCTCACCGATATTTATCTACAGAGCAGAAAGTCATTGGTGATAGAACAAGCCGGTGGTGCCCAGGCCAAGATCAAGGAGGTTGCTGTTCTTGAAACAGAAGTTCAGGAAACGGATAAAGACAAAGGAGCTGTGGCTATCAGAACGAAGTGGACGGCAACTGGTAGTGTCGGTCACTGGGGCCATTTACATACTCGGCAGAACGTCTATGATGCCATCCTGACTTTGGCGGTAGCTGATGGTTTCTGGAAGATTAGTGGTATTGAGTTGCTGGAGGAAAAGAGGGTTGATTCGACTAAGTGATATAAGTTTTCGCTATCCTTCTGGAAATTTTCAGCTTGGTATTCAAGAGTTGTTGGTTACAGCTGGTGAGAAGGTTGCTGTAATTGGCCCGAGCGGATCAGGTAAGACGACACTACTCAACCTTGTAGCTGGAATCCTTACACCCGAAAAAGGAAGTGTCTCCGTCGGTGATGTGGAAATAAATGCACAAAGTGATACTTTCAGGCGGGATTTTAGAATTACCAAAATCGGCTTCATATTCCAGGACTTTGGTCTTCTTGACTACCTTGATGTTCAGGATAATATACTCCATCCGTATCGGATTAGCGGGGCTCTTCAATTGACAAGTGATGTCCGAAATCGGGCTAAGGAGCTCGCTGTCCAAATGGGTATCACTGATAAGTTACGTCGTCACCCGTCTGAACTGTCTCAAGGTGAACGACAACGGGTTGCCATCTGTCGGGCTATGTTACCCGGACCGAAGCTTATCCTGGCTGACGAGGCTACCGGCAATCTTGATCCAAAAAATAAGGTACGTATTCTTGAGCTGTTGTTTGAGAATATGGCTCACCATAATGCAACATTACTGGCTGTTACCCATGATCAGGAACTGCTGCCGCATTTTGACAGAGTTGTCGACTTTAGTGGTTTTTTGCGCGGTGAAAATCCATGATCGACAGCCTTTACCTCGCCTGGCGCTATCTGACCTATAATAAGATAAAGACGTGCGTCCTTGTTGCCTGCATCACTACTATCGCTGCTCTGCCTCTATCCCTTGAAATCCTGCTCAAAGAAAGCGAACGGCAGCTTGCCCTGCGGGCAGAATCGAGCCCGCTATTGATCGGTGCCAAGGGCAGTGCGCTCGATCTGGTAATGAACTCACTGTATTTCAATGATGAAATGCCAGAACCGATAGAGATGGCTGCTGTCGAACAGGTGATGGATACAGGGCTGGCGGCCCCCATTCCGCTTTATGTGCGATTTCATGCCAGGGGGTATCCTATTGTCGGTACCACTCTTGATTATTTTGAGTTTCGACAACTGCAGATCAAACAGGGCCAACAGTTTGGGATGTTGGGTCAGTGTGTAGTCGGTTCAGAAACAGCCCGGCACCTTGGTCTGAAACCTGGGGACTCCATAATCTCTTCGCCAGAAACACTGTTTGATATTGCAGGTATCTATCCCTTGAAAATGCAAGTCACAGGGGTGCTGGCGCCATCCAAGAGTGCCGATGACCTTGCTGTCTTTGTTGACATCAAAACAGCCTGGGTCATTCAGGGGTTGGGACACGGTCACCAGGATGTAACAACAACTTCAGACAGTTCTGTTATACTGAAAAGGGAATCAGGCAATGTGACTGCCAACGCTAAACTCATGCAGTATGCTGAGATCACTGAAGCAAACATTGATTCCTTCCATCTGCATGGCGATGAAACGTCCTTCCCTCTTACTTCCGTGCTTGTTATTCCCAATGACCTAAAATCCAGTACTATCCTTCAGGGACGTTACCTGGAGAAGGAAACACCTTACCAGGTTGTAAGGCCCAAGGAAGTCATTGACAGTCTTTTGGCGACTATTTTTAAAATCCGCAATGTTCTGGATGCAGTTATCGTTTTGGTTGGTATGACGACCTTGCTGGCGCTTACCCTGGTTTTCTCATTGTCACTGCGCCTGAGGGAGAGAGAAATTGATATAATTTTCAAGTTAGGTTGCAATCGGGCCACTATTGCCCGGTTACTGGGAGCAGAGGTTATTATCATCATCGTGATCAGTAGCATTGTCTGTCTAGGCTTACTAACACTTGTTATTCAGTATGACCAATTTTTTGTCAGAAAATTATTTTTATAATCAAGCAATAAGGTGACAAAATGAGTTCCTCCAGGTTGATTAGGTTTATCCTTTTGGTTTCCGTTTGGATGTTGATCCTGCCGTCACATGGCCATGCTGAAGAGAGATTTGATATTTACACTGTTAACTACCCGCTAGCCTATTTTGCAGAACGGATCGGCGGAGAACATATCAATGTTGTCTTTCCAGCGCCTCCTGATGTTGATCCGGCCTTCTGGATACCAGATGAAGCCACTGTAAGAAAATATCAGCAGGCGGACTTGATTATTCTCAATGGTGCTGATTACGCAAAATGGACAAAGAAAGTCAGTCTACCACTGTTGCGGACGATTGATACCTCGCGA
>WTAT01000124.1 GCA_013139415.1 Desulforhopalus sp. | reverse complement strand
CTGTCCGGACACATCATCATCGGCAGTGTATTCCGCGACGGTACCTGGTCCACCGCTGTGGGCTCTACCCATATTCAAAAAGGAGACCGGGCTATCGTCATCTGTAACTCCGACTACTTAAAAAATGTGCGAAAGCTGTTTTCCGCGTAAGATATGTATAAAGTCCGACAGACTCCTCGGCCTGTATGTAGTCGAAGTTCCTGGAAGAGTTAAAAAATATAAGATGGGCGCTGCCCGGAACAAAAAATCTGTCCATGGGAAAGTCTGCGTTCAACTGTGTTACTGAACCCTGATCTTAAAAGCATTTTGGCGACCACTCCTCTCTGCAATCCAAGCCTTTCCATCATAGATCCTTCCTTATGATTTTTAATATAAAGATAAACTTGTCCTCCGGGCTTGAGGAGCATCCGGCAATGACAGAGATCCACGAGAAGTCTGTCTGTTTCCGTTCCGACTTGCGAGAGCGCACAAAAAACCAAGTCAAAATCAGCCTTTGCTCTGAATGCGCGAAGATCATTATCTAAAAAAAAGATCCGGTCTCTCTTGTTTTCTTTCCCCATGAGTTGTTTCTTCACTCGCAGACTTTTTGCGTCCAGATAGACACATTCCAGGACATGGTTCTCCTCCAGCAGGGGACAGAGCAATTCTTTCGAGGAATAAGGGACAAGGATTTTTAACCCTTCCCGGGCAAGGATATGTCTCTTGATAACTCGGGAAAATGTTCGGTCTCTTAAAACACCCTTCCCGAATCGTGTGCTGCAGCCGAGGGAGAGAATAGCATTCTGTATGGTGGCCAATAATTCCGACATGTTGTTTCTTCCTTGTTCATCTGTACCGGTACTACCAGGCAATACAGAAAATATTGCTTAATGCAAATTACCGAGTAAGAGGCCTAGTATCAGAGCAAGGCAGTACCAGAATGTAACCTTGATGAGATTTGATAGCGACCATGGTGCCGTTTGTTGCAAGCTCTTGTAACTCCTCTCCTCACTGCTGCTCTCAGGTCTCAGCAGCCAATAACAGACCTCCATGGCTCTCTTCATTTTCGCTTCCTCCGGTTTTTCTTCTTCATGTTTTTCTTTACTTCAGAATAACAGAGCTGTTAAATAAGAACAGATTCAGAATTAAAGGAAAACATGCATAACAGTTTTTGGATGCGGGGGAGTAGGATGAAATTTCTGTATGTCAGACTAGCAAATGAGATGGAGCAGCAAATATTATCGGGGGAGTATGGCGCAGGAGAAAAACTTCCGTCCCTGCGCAAACTTCATGCCAGTACTGGCCGTTCCATCTCCACTGTTTATCAGGCGTATGTGGAACTCGAGAATCGAGGAGTTGTGGAAGTTCGTGAGAAGTCCGGTTTTTATGCACGACCTTTATTGAGCAACATTCTTCCTCTTCCCTCCAAAGGACGTAAGCAGGTAAAACCGCACAAAGTCACCATTAATGTTTTATCAGCCATTCATCAAAACGCATTGAATAATCCGAAGATGCTGCCCTTTGGCACAGCAATGGCTGCAGCCGAACTTCTTCCCGGAAAACAATTGGCCGCAGCTGTACGTTCAGTGGCTACCAGCTATCAGAACTCTGATCGTCTCGGCTACGGTTTTCCAACAGGCGAACCGGAACTGCAAAAAGAGATTGCTAAACGTCATATAGGCTTTCAGGAAAAGGTGGAGAAGGAGGAGATTATTATCACCCATGGTTGTATGAATGCCATTGACCTCTGCCTGCGTAGTGTTGCCAGACCCGGAGACACCATCCTTCTTGAATCACCAACCTTTCTCTGTTACCTCCAACTCATCGAGGATCTCAATATGAAAGCCCTCGAAGTTCCGGCTGACCCAGACAAAGGATTGAACATGAACATTCTCCTGCAGATACTGGATGAACATGATGTTCGGGCAGCTCTGCTGAACTCCACATTTCATAATCCTTTAGGCTATGACATGGAGGAGTCCAGTAAACGACAACTGGTTGAGATTTTTGCCGAGCGTGGGGTTCCCATCATTGATGATGATATTTATGGTGAGCTCTACTTTGGAGAAACCAGGCCGACACCGCTTAAAGCCTTTGATCGGAAGGGCGGGGTCTTGTACTGCTCCTCTTTTTCAAAATCACTGGCCCCTGATCTGCGGGTGGGATGGACCATGCCCGGCCGATTCAGGGAAAAGGTCAAGCGGCTCAAGTTTAATGCCACTATTTCCTCTGCCCAGCTGAACCAGCTGGTCGTGGCCGAGTTTCTAGGCAGTGGCGCATATGACAGACATCTACGCAGGATGCGAAATAGTCTGAAAAAACAAGCCTCAGAGATGGCCCTTGCCATTGCCAGGTACTTTCCGAAAGCAACCAAGATTTCAGCACCCAAGGGAGGCCTCTGTCTCTGGGTCGAACTTCCTGACTCTGTGGACAGTCTGCAGCTTTTTCGCCATGCAGAAAAAAAGAATATCTCAATTCTTCCTGGAGCACTCTGTTCGGGAATGGGGCAGTATGATCATTGTATTCGTCTCACTTATGCCCATCTCTGGAGCAAACAAAAAGAAAGGGGTCTAGAGACCTTGGCAAAGTTGGTGCACTCTTTAATGAAAGGTCGTTCAAGTGAAAAAACAAAGGCCGAAGCATTCAGCAACGAGATCCGCATTGGTCTCAACACTGATCCGGATTTTCTTAAACTTAACGATATTTGCAAACAGCTCAATAACATGAATCCCAAGGGGGATATCCGTTTTCATCAATCTATCTCAGGCAATATTCTCAAATTGATCAGCAGCCATGAACTGCACGGCGGATTTGTTTTTGGAGATTGCGAGAACCCGCAATTTCATGTCCTGCCTCTGAATACATTTCACTTGCGGATAGTAGGTCCGACCGAAATGGCGGATGTCCTGGCAAAGGGAGATTACAAGGACCTTGCCACCCTGCCCTGGATTGGTAACCCACCGGAATGTCCTTACTGCCAGATAATGGATGAAAAATTTCACGCCAGAGGCTTTAAGCCGAAAATCACAGTTACCGCCAATGAGGAATCAGCAATACTCAGTATGATAAAGGCCGGAATCGGTCTCAATTTCATGCTTGAGGAGACCGCGCGAAAACTGGCCGATGGAGGAGCCCTGGTGATCTGGGAGAAGGAATATTTTGCCTTCCCGCTCTCCTTTGTCATTCTCAAGAGTGAACAGGAAGATGAACAGGTCAGTATGCTGGTCAAAGCCATAGAGGAGATCTGGCAGAAAAAAACTTGATTGGTATCGAAATCCGTCAGACTATGCTACCCTCCTTGCTGGAACCCATTTCTGGAGATAAATGAAGATAATCGTTGAGCAAGCAGGTCCTTTTTGATATTTAGCGATTTGGACAAAATCGCAACTTAGTTTTGCATAAAGAAAATAATCATAATAAATTTTAGAAGGGATGTTTTCCATGTCACCAGAAAAAGCAGTATCATTTTTATTTATTATTTTTGTTTTTGCCATCACCCCAGGGCCAGGAGTTTTTGCCCTTTTGGCCAAGTCTCTAGCTTCCGGGGTCAGGCCCTGTATCAGCCTGGCATTCGGCATGGCTGTAAGTGATGTGGTCTATCTGATTCTCGCTTGCTTTGGTCTTGCCGTCATTGCAGAACAATGGGCCGGGTTATTCATGGTCATCCGCTTTGTCGGTGCCTTCTACCTTCTTTATCTAGGATGGAAGATGTGGAACGCCTCTCCTGAAGCATCTCTGCATAATGATGTTAATGATGTCACTTTTACAGCAGCCAAAGGCCTGTTACAGGGTTTTTTAATCTCTGCCTCCAATCCAAAAGTGATTTTCTTTTATATCGCCTTTCTGCCTACTATTATAGATCTCAACAGCCTAACTCCCTCTGACATAGCTTTGGCCTCAGGCATCACTCTCCTGGGTATCATGATGGGTCTCCTGATGATTGCAATATGTGCCTCTTCAGCAAGGCGATTCTTCACCTCCAGAAAGGCGGTAAAAGGCCTCAACCGAACATCCGGTGGAATTATGATAGGAGCCGGTTCTTATCTCGGCCTTTACGGTTAACATGGAGGAGTAAAAAGTCGGCTATCATGATA
>WTAT01000440.1 GCA_013139415.1 Desulforhopalus sp. | reverse complement strand
ACATTAAATTGTGCTTGCAAAGGGTTCACGTCACTTTTAATAAAATTAATTGAAGAAGTAGATAAAATCAATTTGGAAATGGAAAACGGGTGTAACAATGTTCTGTTTATTTTTGTTGATGTGGTTTGCTGTTACAGAATAGTAAGTTATAACAGTATTATAATAGTTTTTATTCGTAATAACGAGATAGTTTTTTCTTTAGGATCAAGGAAAAAGAAATGAAATTGTTTGATTGCGTAGTAGGTTGATTAACTCACTGTAAGTAAAGAGATAAAAGCAATCTATGTTTAGATTCACCCGAGGTGTAGTGTAACGATGTTTGATTTTGCGCTTGAACTATGATCTGCTATGCAGTATACAGTGCAGTTGAGACTGGTGGATGGATTAAAATTCAGACCAAAAGGAGTGGTTATGGGCAAGTTTGATGAGGTGTTTAAGCAGAGTATTGACAATCCTCAGGAATTCTGGGCAGAAGCTGCAAAGGCTATCACGTGGTATAAAGAACCCGAACAGGTATTAGACGATTCTAATGCCCCTTTCTATAAATGGTTTGCCGGCGGGAAAATGAACACCTGCTACAACGCAGTTGATCGCCATGTCGAAAATGGTCGGGCTGATCAGACTGCAATCATTTATGACAGTCCTGTAACGAATACTATTCAAAAGATTACCTACAAAGAACTGCAGACCAGGGTGGCGACATTTGCCGGTGGTCTGGCCAGTCTTGGTGTGGCGAAAGGAGATACGGTTGTTATTTATATGCCGATGATCCCTGAAGCTGCAGTTGCAATGCTTGCATGCGCCAGACTAGGTGCAGTGCATTCGGTTGTTTTTGGTGGTTTTGCTCCCCATGAACTGGCCATCAGGATTGATCACGCGCAACCTAAAGTGTTGATTACCGCATCCGGAGCGGTTGAAGGCAAGAAAACTCTCGAGTATAAGCCGCTTGTAGATAGCGCCATTGAACAATCTACCCACGAAGTAGAAAAAGTTATCCTCTTTCAGCGCGATATCGTCAAGTCTGACATGATTGAGGGACGTGATGTCGATTGGACAGACCTGGTTAATTCTAGTGAGCCGGTTGGCTGTGTTGAGGTTGATGCCACAGATCCACTCTATATCCTTTATACCTCCGGCACGACTGGTATGCCGAAAGGGGTGCTCAGAGATAACGGTGGGCATGCGGTTGCACTCTATTGGACCATGAAGAACCTCTATGATATTAATCCCGGTGAGGTCTGGTGGTCAGCATCTGATGTTGGCTGGGTTGTCGGCCACTCATATATTGTCTATGCTCCTCTGTTGCAGGGGTCGACGACTGTGTTCTATGAAGGAAAGCCGATTGGAACCCCTGATGCCGGTGCTTTCTGGCGTGTTATATCCGAGCATAAAGTAAAGACCCTTTTTACGGCGCCTACGGCCTTTAGGGCAATTAAGAAAGAAGATCCTAACGGAGAATTCATTAAAAAATATGATATTTCCTGCTTTAAAGTCCTCTTTCTCGCCGGTGAGCGAACTGATCCCGATACCCTGCACTGGGCGGAAGATATGATTGGTGTGCCGGTTATTGATCACTGGTGGCAGACAGAAACAGGTTGGGCAATTGTCGGTAACTGTATGGGTATCGAACCGCTTCCTGTCAAAGAAGGTTCTCCAACCAAGGCGATGCCTGGGTATGATGTTCAGGTTGTTGATGATGAATGTGTTGAGGTGCCTGCGGGAACTGAGGGCAATATCGTTGTTAAACTGCCGTTGCCTCCGGGAACATTAACGACCCTGTGGCGCAACGAAGAACGTTACGTGAAGTCCTATATGACCAAATTCCCAGGTTACTATGAGACCAGTGATGGCGGATACATCGACGAAGACGGCTATGTCTATGTCATGGGACGAATGGACGATGTTATCAATATTGCTGGGCATCGTCTGTCAACAGGAGCAATGGAAGAGATTATCTCCAACCATCCTGATGTAGCCGAATGTGCAGTCTTTGGTGCCGATGATCAGCTGAAAGGTCAGTTGCCGGTCGGTTTCTTTGTTGTTAAGGCAGGGGTTACCCGTGACGGCAATGAAATTAAAGATGAACTGGTGAAAATGGTTCGTGAGTCCATCGGTCCGATTGCCTGTTTCCGTGATGCCTGTCAGGTTCCGCGGCTGCCGAAGACCAGATCAGGTAAGATCCTGCGTGGTACTATGCGTTCCATCGCCAATAATAAGGATTACAAGATGCCGTCAACCATCGACGATCCGACAATTCTTGATGAGATTACAGCCACATTGACTGATATGGGCTATGTGAAGAAGTAGAAAATATCTGAACCGGCAGCTGCCACTCCCGGCAGCTGCCTTTTAAATGTCTTAAGGGGCCGGAGAGACCTCCTGTTCCATTTCCTAGGATGAGTGTTTATGAAGATCCATGAATACCAGGCAAAAGAGCTTTTCCGTAAGTATAAGGTGCCAACTCCGGAAGGCGGTGTAAGCAACACAGTACAAGGTATTGAAGAGATTGCTGCTAACCTTGGACTGCCTGTTGCCGTCAAAGCCCAGATCCACGCAGGTGGTCGGGGGAAAGGGGGTGGAGTAAAAATTGCAAAAACAAGTGAAGAGGTAACAACGGCCGCAGAGGCGATTCTCGGTATGACGCTGGTTACCAAGCAAACAGGTCCTGAAGGACGTGTCGTCAAGACGATTTTGGTGGAAAAAGGGGTAGCAATTAAAAAAGAACTCTATCTCTCTATTATTCCGGATCGCAGTACTGCGACAATAACTATCGTGGCAAGCCAGGATGGCGGCATGGATATTGAGGAAGTCGCCGAGAAAACACCAGAGCGGATAATTAAGGTCCCGGTAAACCCGGTTACCGGTATCCAGGGTTATCATTTGCGGCAGGTAATGTTTGGGCTGGAGCTCGATAAAGCTTTGATGAAAGAGTTTGGCGCCATCCTGAAAAATCTTTATAATTTTTTTGTCGACTATGACTGCTCCATGGTCGAAATCAACCCGCTGATCGTCACCGAAGATAATGCAGTTATCGCCTTAGATGCCAAGGTTGATATAGATTCCAATGCCTTGTTCAGACATCCTGATGTAGTTGCAATGCATGATCCTAACGAAGACGATAAAGCCGAAGCGGAGGCTGCAAAATTTAACCTCAATTATATTAATCTTGATGGAAACGTCGGTAATATGGTGAATGGTGCAGGGCTTGCTATGGCTACCATGGATATCATCAAGCAGGCTGGTGCAGATCCAGCAAATTTTCTTGATGTAGGTGGAAGTGCCAATGCTGAAATGGTGGAAAATGGTTTTCGTATTATTCTCAGTGATGAAAAGGTCAAAGGTATTTTGATTAATATCTTTGGTGGAATACTTCGCTGTGATGTGTTGGCTCAGGGTGTTGTTCAGGCGGCTGAGAAAATTAATTTGTCGGTGCCTGTCGTTGTCAGAATGGAAGGGACCAATGTCGAGGAAGGACGACGAATACTCAGTGAATCCGGCCTGAAATTGATAAATGCAACCGACTTGGCCGATGCTGCCAAAAAAGTTGCCGAACTTGTAGCCTGATTGATCAGTAGCTTCGCCGATTAGACCATCTACCAATACTCAAGTAATCAAAATTACTAGCAGATAAAGAAAATGTGGGGAACGAGTGAGAGCTTTTCTACTCCTCAACGGCAAATTTGTTTTCTTTTGCTTCTATAGGTTGGTCTGAAGACATGACGAATGTGACATCAAAATACCTGTTATTCCAGTAAAGTAAATTTGATGTACTGGTTGTAGGGCAGGATGCTGAAGGAAAAGCACCTGACCTTAAAAAGGTGTATGTGTAAATATACTTGCAAAGGAAAAAAATGAGCATTTTAATTAATTCCCAAACACGTGTCCTTGTTCAGGGTATAACCGGCAAGGAAGGGCAGTTTCATACCCAGCAGTGTATCGCCTATGGCACAAATGTGGTAGCAGGAGTTACGCCGGGAAAAGGCGGCCAGAAAATGGATTCGGTACCTGTTTTCAATACGGTTCAAGAGGCCAGGGATAAGACTGGTGCCAATGCTTCCATGATTCTGGTACCTCCTCCTTTTGCCGCTGACGCTATACTTGAGGCAATTGACGCAGGTGTGGAGCTGATTGTCTGCATAACCGAAGGCGTTCCGGTTATGGATATGATGAAAATAAAGAATTACCTCGCTACCAAGGGAACCAGCACACTGATCGGACCAAATTGCCCAGGAATCATTACTCCGGGTGAGTGTAAGATAGGCATTATGCCAGGTGCTATTCATACACCAGGCGGACCGGTTGGTGTAGTCTCCCGCTCAGGAACCCTCACTTATGAGGTTGTGCATCAGTTGACACAAGTCGGCCTCGGCCAGACTACTTGTGTCGGCATTGGTGGCGATCCTGTAAACGGCACTGGATTTCTTGATTGCTTGAAGGCCTTCAATGAAGATCCCGCTACTGAAGCGGTGGTTATGTGTGGTGAGATCGGCGGTAATGCCGAAGAAGAAGCTGCCGCATGGATTAAGGCCAACATGAAAAAACCAGTGGTTGGCTTTATTGCCGGTTTGACTGCCCCTCCCGGCAGAAGAATGGGCCACGCAGGTGCAATTGTAAGCGGCGGGCAGGGCACTGCCACGGCAAAGATCGAAGCCATGCAAAATGCTGGTCTCTATGTATGTGAAGATCTGGGTTCTTTGGGTAGATTATGTAAAGAAGCTTTTTCCTGATTGGATAGCCGCAATGATGGTGACCTGCAAAGTGCACTGTGAATAATGTTTCAAGGAGACACTAATGAATATGAATGACCAACTCGACTGCCTAAAGAAGCTTAGGGCTGAGGCCCGACTGGGTGGTGGTCAGGCAAGGATTGACAAGCAACATGCAAAAGGGGCTATGACCGCCAGAGAACGGATCGATCTGCTGCTCGATAAAGGATCGTTTGAAGAATTTGACATGTTCAAGGCCCACAGATGTAAAGACTTCGGTATGGAGAAACAGACCTTTCACGGAGACGGTGTGGTCACCGGTCATGGTACTGTGGATGGTCGGATTGTGTATGTTTATGCTCAGGATTTCACGGTATTCGGCGGTTCTCTGTCTGAAACAATGTCAGAAAAGATTTGCAAGGTAATGGATCTTGGCATGAAAAACGGTGCCCCGGTTATCGGCCTGAATGATTCCGGTGGAGCACGTATCCAGGAAGGTATTGAAAGTCTGGCCGGTTTCTCGGAAATATTTCAACGAAATGTGATGGCTTCGGGAGTCGTGCCGCAAATCTCTGCTATTTTCGGACCCTGTGCCGGTGGGGCTGTGTATTCACCAGCGCTGACTGATTTTATAATCATGGTGCAGGAACAATCGTATATGTTTCTGACCGGACCAAAGGTTGTTAAATCTGTTACCTTTGAAGATGTTACTACTGAGGAATTGGGTGGAGCTGCAATGCATTCCAGCACCAGTGGAGTGACCGATTATGCTGCAACATCGGGTGCGGATGCTATTGATTATATCAAGGGAATGCTTTCCTTCCTGCCGCAGAATAATATGGAGAATCCTCCTAGTATTCCTTGTACTGATCCAATAAATCGTGTGGCCAATGAGCTCAACGCGATTCTGCCGGAAAATCCTAATGCCGCTTATGACATGAAGGAAGTCATTCTGCAGACAGTTGACAACCGGGATTTTTTTGAGATTAAGGAAAGTTTTGCACCCAATATAATTGTTGGTTTTGCCAGGTATAACGGTATGAGTGTTGGTATCGTCGCCAATCAACCGTTAAATCTCTCCGGGGTTCTGGATATCGATTCATCTGTTAAGGGTGCCCGATTTGTCAGATTTTGTGACTGTTTTAACATTCCTGTTGTCACCTTTGTCGATGTACCAGGGTTCTTACCGGGTACAGCACAGGAATATGGCGGTGTAATCAGGAATGGCGCGAAAATACTCTATGCGTATGCTGAAGCTACTGTCCCGAAAATTACAGTTATCACCAGAAAAGCATATGGGGGTGCATATTGTGTCATGTCTTCCAAGCATCTGAGGGGGGATATAAATTACGCCTGGCCAAGTGCAGAAATTGCTGTGATGGGAGCAAAAGGCGCGACTGGTATATTATATGGCAGAGAGGCGAAAAAAGCCGGAAATCCTTCTGCATTTCTTGCTGAAAAGGAACAAGAGTATCAGGATAAAGTTGCAAATCCATATGTTGCTGCGCAGCGAGGATATATAGACGATATCATTGAACCTGCCCGGACCCGCGAGAGAATCATCAAGGCGCTTGGGTTGGTGCAGAACAAGCGTGATACCAATCCCATGAAAAAGCATGGTAATATCCCACTATAACTGATCGCAGTCCTTTTTGATCACAAACGAGGAGATTCACATGGCAGTAAAAATATTTATAAAAAGAAAGGTGCAGACAGACAACGCCGCACAATTGTCAATCCTTCTGAAAAAACTGCGGGTACTAACTTTAGAACAACCTGGTTATCTTTCTGGAGAAACGTTCAACAGAATCGATAAACCAAATGAGTGTATGGTTATTAGCACCTGGCGCTCTGTCGAAGATTGGAATAACTGGGTTAATAGTCCCAAGCGTACCGAAATTCAGACCGTAATTGACCAACTGATCGGTGAGGACACAGAGTACGCAATTTATAGCGCATAGTGATGTGTTGCGCGGCTGGAATGTGGAATGCTTAAATCTTTTATGCTGGTCAAGGTACTGGTTCTTGAGCGGAAAAAGATGACCTTAAGAAAAACACCCCTCAAGGGGGTATAAGTACCTTGAGACAGCTTCTTTTATTTCAAAAAGACGAAAAAATAAACTGTAAGGTACTAAAAATCAGTGGGTGAGTTAATGGCAGATAAAAAAAAGAAATTGTCCGCTGCCCTGGCTGCTGTAAGTCTCTATCTGCAACAGGAAGAGGCTATGGCATTGGAACAGCAGGCATCTTTTAAGGAGACTAAAGGTGCCGTGTTCAGTCCGTGGGGGCAGAGTGGTAGTCAGGAACAGATGACCATGCGGAAATTAATCCAACTAAGGGCGTTTACTCGCTTTTAATAGAATCTAAAGTTTAAAGATCAGGTTATAGGAGACATAGGATGAGTGATCAAGTAAAGATGACCCCATTGAATTATTCCGCAGATCGGCCTCAGGCTAAAAACCCTGTGAAAATAATGGATCTGTCCATTCGTGATGGACATCAGTCACTTTTTGCGACTCGCGGACGTACCGAAGACATGATCCCGGTTGCCGAGCTGCTGGACGAAGTCGGCTTCTGGGCAATAGAAACCTGGGGTGGTGCAACTTTTGATACCATGCACCGCTTCCTCAATGAAGATCCCTGGGAGAGACTGCGCACCCTGAAAAGGTATATTAAAAAGACCCCTTTTTCCATGCTGCTCCGGGCCCAAAACCTGGTTGGTTACCGTAACTATGCTGATGATCTGGCTTATGCCTTTGTCGATCGCGCAGCTGAGAACGGCATGGATGTTTTCAGAACTTTCGACGCTCTGAACGATTACCGGAATTTCGAGACGGTTGTGAAGCAGATCAAGAAAAGCGGTAAACACTTCCAGGGGTGCATCTGTTACACCCTTACCGAACCACGTCTCGGTGGAGAAGTCTATAACCTTGACTACTATGTAGACAGGGCGAAATCACTGGAGAGCATGGGGGCAGACTCTGTCTGTGTCAAGGATATGGCTGGATTGTTGGCACCATACGATGCCTATCCACTGATCAAGGCCTTGAAAAAGGCGGTGAAGGTGCCGATTCACCTGCATAGTCATTTCACTTCCGGAATGTCGCCGATGACCCACCTGAAGGCGATCGAAGCCGGCGTCGATATTATCGACACCTGCATGACACCGTATGCCTATAGAACATCACATGCTGCAGTGGAGCCACTCGTCATGACCCTTCTGGGTACTAACCGTGATACGGGCTTTGATATTAAAAAACTTGCTGCCATAAATGAAATTTTAGAAAAAGATGTTATGCCGAAGTATAAACATCTGCTGGATGATTCGAAAGTCTCCATTATTGACATTAACGTCCTTCTCCATCAGACTCCAGGCGGTATGCTGTCCAATCTTGTTAATCAGCTGCGTGAGATGGATGCACTGGATAAGATTGGCGAGGTCTATAAGGAATTGCCAAAGGTACGTAAAGACCTTGGTCAGATCCCTCTCGTTACTCCCACCAGTCAGATAGTAGGTGTGCAGACCGTCAATAATGTTCTTCATGACACCCCGGATGAACGGTATAAGATGATCACTGGTCAGGTGAAGGATCTCTGTTATGGCCTATACGGCAAAACTGCAGTTCCGATTAATGAAGAAGTACAGAAAAAAGCCTTGAAGGGATATCCTCGTGGAGAGACACCGATTACCTGTCGTCCCGCAGAGGTGTTAGAGCCAGAGTTAGAAAAGGCCAAAGCCGAAATTGGCGATCTTGCTGTTGATATGGACGACCTTATACTCTACGCTCAGTTTCCGGTTACCGGCAAGAAATTTCTGCAATGGAAATACGGAAAATCAGAGCCGCCTGCAAGCGTGAAAGCTATCACCATGGATGAGGTGAAGGCAAAGGATGAGGTCATTAAGAAAGCCAAAGCAGGTCTTTTGATCGAAGCCAAACCAGACACGCCGGCGAAAACTTCTGCTCTCAGAACTTTTAACGTCTTTGTTGATAATGAGTATTTCAATGTTGAAGTTGATCCAACCGGAGATATTCAAGCTGTTCCTGTGCCCCAGGCTGCTCAAGCTGCAGCACCCGCTCCTGCTGCTGCACCAGCCGCCGCACCGGCTGCACCTGCAGCAGCACCTGCAGATGGCACTCTGCTTCTCGCGCCGATGCCCGGCATGATAGTTAAATACGAGAAAAACGAGGGAGATGCAGTAAAGAAGGGTGACGCAGTTGTAGTTCTAGAGGCCATGAAAATGGAAAATGCCCTTGTTGCTCCCTGCGACGGAACGGTTTCCGGAATAAAATTTGGAAGTGGCGACAGTGTTGCTAAAGGTGCTGTACTCTGTGTGATTAGCTAACCCCGGTACTGGGAAATAATTTATTTACCGCTTTCCTTAGGGGCGCGGGACTTTGGGATGTCTCTCCTGGCAAAGTCTCGCGCCTCTTCTTATTTATTCTCCCTGGAGAGATGTGGCAGATGAATTATCTGCAGCATTATTTTCAAGCTGTGAGGTTGTTATGATTATCAAGGAATTGAATGGGCATATGCCGCAATTTGGCAAAGATTGTTACCTGGCCGAGAACTCAGTGGTTGTTGGAGATGTGGTAATGGGGGATCAGTGTTCTGTTTGGTTTAATGCTGTGATTCGCGGCGATGTGAATTATATCCGGATGGGGAGCAAGGTGAACATTCAGGATGGTGCTGTAGTGCACTGCACCTATGAGAAATATCCAACCAATATCGGCAACAATGTATCGGTGGGTCATAACGCTATTGTTCATGGCTGTACTATCCATGATAATGTGTTGGTAGGGATGGGAGCCATTGTGATGGACAACTGCGTTGTGGAAAGTAACACAATCATTGCCGCTGGTGCGGTTGTCACCCAGGGGACCCATATTGAATCAGGGACGATTTATGCAGGGGTCCCGGCGAAAAAAGTAAAAGATATTGGTCAGGAACTTATCTCTGGCCAAATTGAAAGGATTGCTGAAAATTACATTAAATATTCGGGATGGTATAAATAGAGGCTATTCTGAAAAGTTATTGACGACTACTTTTGGTTATTGCCCACACTTTTTCAAGAAGGCGAGTAAAGTGTCCGCTGCAGCCGTAGGTGATGTCTTCTCCATTTCCACATCGATTCGTAATCCAGGTATTGCTGCTTTTACCTTAGGATCTGTGTAAAACCATTGTCGTAACCCTTCGTCCAGGAGAAAAGACATCCAGTCGAGAGCCTGGTCTTTTCTCTTTTTGGCCATTTCACCACTCTCGGTAAGTTTAGTACGATGGTCCAGAATAGTTTCCCAGATCTTATCAATACCTGTCTGTTCGAGTGCGCTGCAGGTAAGGACTTGTGGGCTCCAGTTTGGGCTATTGGGCATCAGCATGTGCAGGGCTGTTTCGTACTCTTTACGGGCAATCTCCGCCCGCATGACATTGTCTCCGTCGGCCTTGTTGATGACAATGGTATCGGCAACCTCAAGAACGCCTTTTTTTATTCCCTGCAGTTCATCTCCGGCTCCGGCAATCATCAATACCAGGAAAAAATCGACCATGGAAGCGACTGTGGTCTCTGATTGGCCAACTCCGACGGTCTCGATGATCACAATATCATAGCCTGCAGCTTCGCAGGCAAGCATGGTTTCCCTGGTTTTTCTGCCGACACCACCTAGTGTTCCGCTTGAAGGAGAAGGGCGGATAAAGGCATTATTGTTAACTGCCAGGCGTTCCATTCTCGTTTTGTCGCCAAGGATGGAACCACCGCTTCTGCTGCTGCTTGGATCGATGGCCAAAACTGCAACTCTGTGGCCCATTTCTGTGAGCATGTTGCCAAAGCTTTCTATATAGGTGCTTTTGCCGGCACCTGGCACTCCGGTTATACCAATCCGAATGCCTTTGCCGGTGTGAGGGAGTATTTGGTCGACAATTGTTCGCGCCATCGCCTGGTGGGCAGGCAGGGTGCTTTCTATGAGAGTGATGGTTCTGGCGAGCATCAGCCGATCCTGTCTGAGAACGCCATCGATATATTCCTGTGGGCTCTTAAGCATGGGTAAAAGTTCAAGGTAAAATAAATTGATGAGAAAATCGCCGCTGAAAAATAAAAACACAACAGATCCAGCGATCAAGCGAGGGAAAACCGCCAGACCTGTTGTGGTACTACTTTTTTGAACTGTGCCCCCCGGATAAGGCAACTCTTTTTTAGTGTGCCTTGTCGGGAATTTCTATCTTAAATAACAAGAAAAGAATTTTTGAGGTATTACAAATATTTTTCCTCAAGAAGCGAGAGAGTTTTATCTGCGGAAACAGGGATTGGAGTACCCGGTCCGAAAACGGCTTTAACTCCAGAGTCGAAAAGAAAGTCATAGTCCGCAGGAGGAATGACACCACCTGCGACAACAACAATTTCATCTCCGCCGATTTTTTTCAGTTCTTCAATGAGGGCGGGAATGAGAGATTTATGACCAGCTGCAAGACTGGATGCTCCGACTACGTGGACATCGTTTTCGATGGCCATTTTAGCAGCCTCTTCAGGTGTCTGGAACATTGGGCTGATGTCTACATCAAAACCAAGGTCGGCGTAGGCGCTGGCGATAACCTTGAAGCCACGATCATGGCCATCCTGGCCCATCTTGGTGACCAGCAGTCGAGGGCGTCTACCCTGTTTTTCCAGGAATTTATTTGTCCTTTCTTTGATGGCAGCAATAGTTTCATCATTTGCTTGAAACTCAGATGAATACGCACCGGAAATGCAACGGGTAGTGGCCACGAAACGGCCGAAAACAGACTCCATCGCATCGGAAATTTCGCCAACAGTAGCTCTGGCTCGAACCGCTGGAAGTGCAGCCTCAAGCAGGTTGCCGTCATTTTTAGCAGCTTCAGTGAGGGCTGCGAGAGCTTTGTCCACAGCAGCCTGGTCACGACTGGCTTTAATCTCTTTGATACGGGCAACCTGTTCATCACGAACAGTTGCTGGTACTTCTCTTACCTCGAAATCAATTTTTTCATCAGCGAGTTTGTACTTGTTCACGCCGACAATAACGTCAATGCCTTGATCTATTCGGGCCTGCTTGCGGGCTGCTGATTCTTCGACACGCATTTTGGGCATACCGCTTTCAATGGCCTTGGCCATTCCACCCAAATCTGCAATTTCATCTATGATTTTCTGTGCTTCATCGATAATGCTGTTAGTGAGGGACTCAATGTAGTAGGAGCCTCCTAATGGGTCGATGACGTGACAGACCTGCGATTCTTCCTGGATGATGATCTGGGTATTTCTGGCAATACGGGCTGAAAAATCTGTGGGTAGGCCGATTGCTTCATCAAAGGAATTTGTGTGTAGAGACTGTGTGCCACCAAGCACAGCGGACATGGCTTCGAGTGTAGTGCGGATCACGTTATTGTAGGGATCCTGTTCAGTAAGACTCCAG
>WTAT01000446.1 GCA_013139415.1 Desulforhopalus sp. | reverse complement strand
TTGCCTGGGAGTATAGTCCCTGCTGGAATTTACTCTTTGCCAGGGCCTGCCAGAGCACTGCATTCTGTGGTTCAATGCGAATAGCACGTTCAAGATATTCTTCTGCCTTGATGTCATTGCCTGATTGCAATGCTTTTTCAGCATCCTCAAGTAATGTTAGAGCAGCGCGTTGCCGACCCTTTTCTTCAACAGGAATCGATACTTTCAGCAGACTACAACTGCTCAAAACAAAAAGAGACATGAGCACACACAAAATTCCTTGGCAACCAACGGATAGTGATAATAAATTTTTCTCTTGAGACATTCATCTATAATAGATGTTTTACAAAAATTTTAAAATAGCCACTTCAGAATTTTTTCAAGAACATTTTTTGACCTGTCTGGTTTTTTAGTATTTTCCATACTCCTTAGCATAATCTCCTTGTCCTCTTGATGTGTAACAGCGAGAAAAGGCAACTTAAGGATACCAGACGTGCGGTCATTGGCCTGAGAGCTGTCTTTAGACACCAAGACCCATTTTATCCCGGGTGGCTCTGTCAACCTGAGAGGCTCAACGTTAAGCTGGCTCATCATTTTTCCCCATACTGTAAGTGCTCCTGTGGCCCCTGTGAGGTTAATAGGGCTGTTATCATCTTTTCCCAGCCAAACCACAGATAACTTATCGCCACTAAATCCTGCAAACCAGCTGTCACGTGATCCATCAGAAGTTCCTGTTTTTCCAGCCAGATTATATGATGACGGAATATAGTTGGAAAGGGATTTAGCTGTTCCCCTCTCAACTACTTTTTGGAGCGCGGTATTAATGAGAAATATATGCTCACCGTCTATGCGCTTTTCTACAACTAAAGGAAAACGTTTCAGAGGTTTATTTTCACTATCAAGAACACGAATAATAGAACGGAGTTTGGTATAAAATCCCTCTCCGGAAAAGGTTTGATATAACTGACATACCTCAAGAGGAGACATGGGGATTGCTCCAAGTAAAAGAGATGGATACAGAGCAATTTCTTTTTCAAAGCCCAGACGTTCCAGTACCTGTGCAACTTTTTCAATACCCACTGAAATGCCGAGTTTAACTGTGGCGAGATTATAAGACTGGATCAGTGCACGATACAAAGGCACTCTCCCATGTTCTTTGCGGTCAAAATTCCGCGGTATCCATTGGCTGCCGTCATGATTATTCCATACAAGTGACGTATCATCGAGAATATCCATTAAGCTATATCCTTTTTCCACTGCCGCCAGATACACTGCCGGTTTAACAAGAGATCCTATTGGGCGATGTGCATCAAGCGCCCTGTTAAAACCGCCACTTCCTGGGAAACGGCTCCCGACCACAGCCTCTATTTCGCCGTTGTTTCTGTTTGTAACGATAACCGCACCATCAAGCCCATCTATTTTTTTCTTCCTTTCCAACTCGATAAGGGCCGATGACAGAGCCTCCTCTGCTTTCCATTGGACTTCGGGATCAAGTGTAGTGAAAATTTTCAAACCATTGGATGTCAGGTCATCTTCTTGATAGTCCTTGTGCAGTTGCCGTCGAACAAGTTCCAGGAACTCAGGGAAGCGATTAAACCCGCTTAAATTCTTTTCTGTGTCCATGAGTGGTGATGCAGAAGATAAATCAAACTGCTTCGTATTGATAATACCTACTTCCCGCATGATCTGGAGAACATTCCGCCTCCGTTTTTGACATCTTTCTGGATACTTGCGTGGATTAAGATAAGATGGTCCCTTAATAATTCCTACAAGAAGGGCAATCTGATGTATGTCAAGATCTTCCAGGTTCCGCTGGAAATAAAACTGGCTTGCCAGACCTAAACCATGAATTGCCCGACCACCGTCTTGACCAAGAAAAATCTCATTGGCATATGCCGTTAAAATCTCATCCTTGCTGTATTGCCAGTCAAGGAGCACGGCCATGATGGCTTCGTTAACTTTTCTCCATAATGTCCGCTCATTAGTGAGAAAAAAATTCTTTACAAGCTGCTGAGTAAGAGTACTGCCACCCTGCAATGCTGCCCGAGAACGAATATTCACCCACACTGCTCGGATAATGCCGCGGAGGTCTATGCCGTGATGCCTATAAAAACTTCTATCCTCCACTGCGAGTAATGTCTTGACGAGAACTTCAGGCAGTTCGTTTCTTGAAAGAAGCAGGCGGTCTTCATGTTCCTTTGGCAAAAAACTTCCAATAAGTACAGGATCAATACGTACGATATTAGCTGAAACATTCCTATTTTTCTCTCTGATTTCGGTAATTACGTCTCCTGAGAATGCAACCATCATATTCTTCGATGGCTCTATCTGATCACCAAAATCAAATTCTCGGGTAACAATATGAAACTGGTCTTCTTTTTTATGAAAACTACCTGGGATGTTACCTCTTTCATCCAATCTATAGCCAGACAGAAGAAGCTCCTTTTCCAGCTGCGTCATATCCTGCTTCTTACCAGGATATAATTCAAGCGGTCGCGCGTATACACGGGCAGGAATAGCCCAACGCCTACCATCAAATTTTTCTTTTATAGTCTTATTAAGATGCCAGGAATATATGGCCGTGGAAACCATCAGCACACAAAAAAAAGCAAAACCCACCTTGATAAAGATAGGCCCGAGCTTTTTATATAGGATTAAAAAAGGCATTATATTTAACCAGGAAGAGAAATATTGAATGTGGAATAAAAATGCTAAAAGAGGCGTTAATGCATTGAGTAGAAGTAATAACCATAAGTCACAGAATTATAGCGCGGGTCAAAGGGTAAAACTTCATTCCACTTGACTCGATTAGCCGTTGATTCGACAAGAATATTTGGGCCATTCACAATATCAATAATCCTATTCTGCTCATCAAGAAAAGAGTAAATTAAATAAAAGTCCTTTACCTCAACATCCTCAAAAGGAAGCTGTTTTTTAAAAGAAATAATTCCATCGAAGCGAATAGTATTCCTTGAAAAATCTACTGCATAATCGAAATCCAAAATTAAATGCTTATGAAAAACTAGATGGTTGCCTTGCCCACTAGGATCAATATCAAACTTGGCAAAATTGGGGGGTAAGATTTGGCCAATATAAATACTGCTACATGATAAACCAGAAGCAACAATATATCCAAGAATCAGAAATATGATTTTTGAAGAAATTCTTTGATTTTTCATCCGTATGTTTCAAGTTGCTTATACATCACAAAAGCATCCACAAAACCAAGCCGCTTATGCCGAAAAGCCTCTGGAAGAGTGCCAATTACTTCAAAACCATGTCTTTTCCATAGCCGGATAGCACCCTCGATGGAAGAAGTTCCATATATAGCAAAACCTATTATCAAAAAGTATAGAATTGTTTGTTATGAGCCTTGAATTCTTTTTCTTACTTCTTTGAGTTGTCATCTGGCAAGGTAAAGTTGTGGAAATGTCTCTGGTGTGAAGATACTTCCTGACTCCGCGTAACAATCTCTGCTGGCGACTGTCAAATTAAGTTCCATTCTAATCGTTGCTGACTGTAAAGTCATCCTCAGTCCAGTGACAACTGAATAGGTACTTTCAAGTTTCTTTAAAAAAGTCTTCCCTGATGATTTTCTATTCCGAAGTCGGCTTATCCTTATTGAGTTTCTCTCTGCTTCGTTTCTTCACCTCTTTGCACAACCGTTTTTCCTCAAGATCATTTGCACCGGATGGTACATAGCCCTTAAGCATGTCCACGAGTACATCAAACGGATCAAGCAGAATCCCGCAGGTGGAACAACGCACAGTTCGGAAAACTGTATATGCAATAACTTGTTTGTGATCACAACCTGGCGATCTTTCAGGGCTTACTCTTTTTGGTTTTTTTCTAGTTGGATCGAGCTTAATGATTTTGGCCAATAATCACCTCCATATAAACTTTTTTTGCTAACTGATATGAAAAGTCCCTCCAACACAAATG
>WTAT01000373.1 GCA_013139415.1 Desulforhopalus sp. | reverse complement strand
AACTTATCATTTCAGAGACGCAATATCCGGCGCCGAATTTACGACAAAGAAGCCGGAAGGGAAGATCTGTGTACCCGGCTAATGGCGCGAGGACAAAAGGAGAATCAAATGACAGGGGGCCAATATGTAGCATACTTAAATTGATAACCCGCAAAGACGAGGAAAGTTTAAACTCTTTACAGCATCCCTTTCAGGGTGCAGGTTTTTTGACGGAACACTATCCAAAACAGGAAAAGAATTCCTAAGGTACTAAAAATGTGGAAGAACAGAACGTTAAGCTGTCTCCGTTAGGTTATTAAAAGTGTTTTTTATAGTTTAGGTAATTCTGTAATAGTTCTCTGATAGATGATTTTCGAGAGGTCGTCAATTATGGTATCGAGAGCTTCTCTCTCATTATTGAGATTAGAGGTAGAACTTGATGACGTCAGATATTCTTCTGTCCAGACTGCATTGGGTACTTCTATTACGATCTTGTTTGATGAAATTTCTTTTAAGATATACCGAAGTCGGAGTTTTACTTTTACTTCAGTCGTCGTACTGTTCTTCCCATAGGATAAACTCGGGAGTTCCTGGGATATGAATTCACCAGCCAGGATGAGATCAGCGCCCTCTTTTTTTCGTACTGTGGAAATGGACTTGGACTTTTGGAACCATCTAGTCAGAGATCGGTAAATTTGTGAATCGAGCCCCAATCTACTGGTTCTGTTTTTCCATTCGGCAAGATAGATGGTTTTGGACGGGCCATTATATATATTGGGGTTATGATATCCACAGGCCGCAACTATCAACAGCACAACTATCAACACCACAACTATTAGGGAAAAAAGACAAACCTTTTTCACTTCTTATCTCCTGTAGCGTAATTGAATAATTCTATTATTCAGGCAGGTTCCAGATAAAGAATAGTAGTATCAAACAACAATGTTTACCAGCTTCTTCTTCACGACTATAGTTTTCTTAACCTGCTTTCCTTCAATAAATTTGTTGGTGTTATCGTCAGCCAGAGCTTCCTTTATGAGAAAATCATCGTCAACATCGACTGGAACCTCAAGGCGTGAACGAACCTTACCGTTGACCTGAATGACAATGGTGAGCAGCTCCTCTTTTGCCGCTTCGGCATCGAATAGGGGCCATGATTCACTTTCTATGGAATCCTTGTTGCCAATCTTTTCCCACATCTCGGCAGCAAAATGAGGTACCATTGGTGAGAGCATGAGCAACAGCACGGAAATCGCGTTACGGATGACCTGGGGTTCCGATTTTTGTCGGTCGTGCTCTCCGACTGAAGCAGAAAGGACATTGAAAAGTTCCATCATTGCACTGATTGCCGTATTAAAGTGGAAATTCTGTTCGATATTTTCGGTAACCCGCTTTATCGTCTGATGGGTTTTTCGGTGCAGGGCTTTTCCCGGTTCACTCAATTTCTCAGGAATCTCTGAGGAACAGTCGAGAACATCACTGATTGAGAGTATAAGTCTGTATACTCTGTTCAAAAAGCGCGAAGATCCTTCAACCCCCTGAGAGCTCCATTCCAAGTCCCTTTCAGGTGGAGCAGCAAATAGGCTGAACAACCTCACCGTGTCTGCCCCATACAATTGAATGAGGTCATTGGGGTCGACAACATTGCCTTTAGATTTGGACATTTTTTTCCCGTCTTTAATAACCATGCCCTGGGTAAGGAGATTAGTAAATGGCTCGTCGATATCAAGGTATCCAAGATCTCTTAAAACTTTAGTAAAAAAACGGGAGTAGAGCAGGTGGAGAATAGCATGTTCAACGCCGCCAATATATTGGTCTACTGGTAGCCAGTACGAAGCTTTCGCCTTTTCGAGGGGGGTTTCAGTGAATCTTGGGCAGACGTATCTGGCAAAATACCAGGAAGATTCCATGAAGGTATCCATGGTATCTGTTTCTCTTTTTGCCGCTTTACCACACTTCGGGCAATTGGTGGCGATAAATGATGGTCGTTGGTGCAGAGGAAGGCATGCGCTACCAACTTCGGTATCTTCGGGCAAAACGACAGGCAAGTCACTTGTGGGTACGGGCTGAACTCCACATGTATCGCAGTGGATCATGGGAATGGGCGCTCCCCAGTAACGTTGCCTGGAAATACCCCAATCCCTGAGTCTATACGTTACATGAGCTGAGCCGAATTGATTCTCTTTGGCATATTTTATTATTGCAGCTTGCGCAACGAGAGATTCCATACCGCTGAACTGACCGGAATTTTCTAAAACACCCGGGATTGTCGACGCCTGTTCCATAGTTTTGGGATTAAGTGTGGTCTCTGCAGGGATGACAACCGGGGTGATTTTTAAGTCATATTTTCTGGCAAACTCAAAATCCCTCTCGTCGTGGGCCGGTACAGCCATGACAGCACCGGTGCCATATTCAACCAAAACGAAATTCGCCACGTAAATGGGAATCCTCTCGCCATTAAAAGGATTTATGCAGTAACGGCCGGTAAAGATGCCACGCTTCTCCGGCTCTTCTTCGACGGATTGACGTTGTTTTTCGGTAAGAATTTCCTGGTTGAACTCTCGAATCTCCTTTTCCCTGTCAGTGCCGGCAATAAGAGTGTCGAGGAGTGGATGTTCGGTGGCAATTGACATGAAGGTGACACCGAAAATGGTATCAGGTCTGGTGGTAAAAATGGAAATTTTACAGTCCAGATCCTCGACAGGAAAGTCACAGGTAAGACCGGTGGATTTACCTATCCAGTTTCTTTGCATTGTGAGTACTTTTTCAGGCCATCCCTTAAGTTGTTCCAGGTCTGCGAGCAGTTCTTCAGCATAATCAGTAATTTTAAAGAACCAACCGTTCATTTTTCTTGGATAAACGGGATCATCGCAACGCCAGCATGCCCCATCAATCACCTGCTCATTTGCCAGAACCGTCTGACAGGACTCACACCAGTTCACTGTTGTGACCTTCTCGTAAACGATCCCCTTTTTATACATTTCAATAAAAAGTAGTTGTTCCCAGCGATAGTACTTAGGGTTGCATGTGGCGATTTCCCTGGCCCAGTCGTAAGAAAGGCCGAGCTGACGCAGTTGTTTACGCATATAATCAATGTTTGCGTAGGTCCAGGTGGCGGGGTGACTGTTGTTCTTTTGGGCAGCATTTTCGGCCGGCAGACCAAAAGCATCCCAACCCATGGGATGAAGGACGTTATAGCCGCGCATACGTTTGTATCTCGCCACCACATCGCCTATTGAATAGTTACGTACGTGCCCCATATGTATCCGTCCGGATGGATATGGGAACATCTCCAGGACGTAATATTTTTCTTTAGCATCGTCTTCCGTTACTTTATAAACCTCACCATCTTCCCACAGTGTCTGCCATTTTTTTTCAATAGCCTTAAAATCATACTTGTTTGAAATGGCGTTTTCTTCAGTCATTGAATTGCCCCAAAATAACGTTATTAAGATACTTCCAGTCTATCTGCATGGAGGGAAGTGATGTGTTTTCTTGAACTGCTGTTTTTTTTTGAAAAAACTAATTTCGCGAATTGACTTAGTGGCAAGAAGAAACAGCCGAAAATCCACTAAATTATCAAAGTTATATAAACCCTTCCTGGTCTTCGTAGCTGCTCATATTTTCAAACATGGTAAATTCTTTGATAAATGTCAATCGTGCAACGCCTGTCGGTCCATTCCGCTGCTTTCCGATGATGATTTCCGCACCCCCTGGATCGGAGGAATCTTCTTTGTTATACACCTCATCCCTGTAGATAAAGCATATAACGTCGGCATCCTGCTCAATGGCACCAGATTCACGAAGATCGGACATCATGGGGCGTTTATCTGTACGGCTTTCCAGACCTCTGTTTAGCTGAGACAGGGCCATAACCGGGACCGAATGTTCTTTGGCCAGTGCCTTTAAAGAACGGGAGATGTCACTGATCTCCTGGGTTCTGTTTTCAGTGCTGCGGCCGCGCATGAGTTGCAGGTAATCGACGACTATCAATCCTATCTCGTGCTGCGAAGCAAGTCTTCTAACCTTTGCCCGCATCTCCAGCACGGAGATAGCAGGGGTATCGTCAATAAAAATAGGTGCTGCCGATAACTGACCCACAGCACGGGTGAGTTTCGGCCAGTCTTCACTGTGCATATTCCCTGTCCTGATATGCTGGGAGTCTATTCGTCCAACCGAACTTAAAAGTCGCATAACCAACTGTTCTTTAGACATTTCCAGGCTGAAAACGGCCACTCCAGTTTTATCAATAAGTGCAGCATGTTGAGCGATGTTCATGGCAAAAGAGGTCTTGCCCATGGATGGTCGGGCCGCAACTATAATAAGATCGGAAGGTTGGAGGCCGGCGGTCATTTTATCAATTTGGTGATAGCCTGTGGGAACTCCGGTGATAAATTCCTTTCTTTTGAAGAGCTGTTCAACTGTGGCAAAAGCCTTTGGAACTATGGTCTTTATATGGGTGAAATATTGGCTCCCTTTTGATCCTGCAATATCAAAAATTGCCTGCTCTGCCTCATCAACCAGGATATCAATATCATTTTGTTCTTCATAACACCGGGCAGCAATGCTGGTATTTACCGATATAAGCTTCCGCAGTATGGACTTTTCGCGAATAATTTTTGCGTAACCTGCGACATTGGCGGTTACCGGAACAATCGAGGTTAAAGA
>WTAT01000022.1 GCA_013139415.1 Desulforhopalus sp. | reverse complement strand
ATGCGGTTTCCAAGTAGTTCCAATAGTGATGAAAATCAGCAATATGGGCTTGACAGTTTTAACGCTGGAGATTCATGGCGTCTTTTTAAGATTATGTCGGAATTTGTTGATGGTTTTGATTCCCTGGCCTCGGTAAAGAGGCCGGCGGTGTCTATTTTTGGGTCTGCCCGAATTCAAGAAGAAGATCCTTATTATCAGTTGGCTGTTGAGGTTGGGAGAAGGCTTGGAGAGGCAGGGTATGCAATTATGACAGGTGGTGGGCCGGGAATCATGGAGGCAGGCAACCGAGGGGCATCAGAGGCTGGTGCTCCCTCCATAGGACTCAATATACGTCTGCCTTTTGAGCAGGAGGAAAATAAATATACCAATCTACCTCTTGAATTCCGCTATTTTTTTGTCCGCAAGGTAATGCTCATAAAGCATGCTATGGCCTTTATCTGTATGCCCGGTGGTTTTGGCACCCTAGATGAGCTTTTTGAGGCATTGACTCTCATTCAGACCAAGAGGATTAAATCTTTTCCTATTGTTCTGGTAGGCAGCAGCTATTGGGCGGGTCTGGTGGATTGGATCAAGGAAAGTATGCTTTCTGTCGGAAGTATTACTGAAGATGATCTGCATATTTTTCAGATTATGGACAGTGCTGATGAGATTGTGAAGTATATTAGACGGACCGTTGTTATCTAATTTTCAGTCGAGAAAAAGTATTTACTAATATTTAATGGTTTTCTGCCGTATAAATTACTGATCTTTTCTCGGTTGAAAGTTGCTGAAGTAGAAGATCAGTTATAAAAGGCGTAGGGGAAATAGTGTGAGAGCGTGTATTTATCAGTATAGACAACTTCGAGGATGCTGATTTGCTCTCATTGGCGACATATTTCGCTTTCTTATTTCTCCTAATGATCCGTTTGATAGTTTAGCAAAATTGCGAATTTTAGATTCGAAAAATTGCGAAATTATCAAAGAGCACCAGGCCATAAACATCCCCCCCCTCCCCTCCTAACAACCTGAAAGCATATAATTATTCCGACAAATGCCACAAGGTGGCATACAACTTGCTTTGCTTAAGAAGAATGAGGAACTTGTGAGTACCCTAGGTTAGTTTTTTGCGGCTGGTTTTGTAGTATTCTGTCATCAGATAATTGATATTACAAAACATAAGGGGTTGCCTGACATGTGGTACCTCGAATTTAATTCGAGGATGTGATTTCTGGAAGGCAACACTGATTTTAAGAATAAAAAAAGGAAAAAGTAAAAAAAGGTTGGATTAATGCGATTTTACTATGTGCCGTTAGCTCTTTTGTTGGCGGTAAGTACGGTAATGGCAGAAGAAGTTAAGCAGGAACTTGACGAGATTGTTGTCACAGCTTCGAGGGTTGGGGAGAAACTCTCGGACACGCCGGTAACAATAAGCGTGATTGACGAGAAAGAAATTGAAAAGGTGAAATACAGAAATCCCGATGAGGTGCTTCGGCGAATGCCGGGTGTCTATACCCACAATTTCGGTGGCGAATCAGCGCTTTCTTCCATTCGGGTTCCAACACATTTTACCAATCCGTATACACTGATTCTTGTAGACGGGGTACCGACCTCTAGTTATGGTTCCGGCAGTTCCGGAAATTTTCAAGAGTTCAACAGCGATAATATTGCCCGTATAGAGGTGATCAAAGGGCCTGCCTCTGCCTTATATGGAAGCAATGCCATCGGCGGTGTTATCAACGTGATAACTAAAGACCCTTCACCTAAACCGCAGGCAAGAGCCTGGACTGAATTTGGTGAGGATGACCAGTGGCGGAGCGGTGTTTCCGGCAGTGGCTCCTCTGAAAAGATGAGTTTTAATATTGATTTCAATAATATTTATTCTGAAAACTGGCGGGAGCACGCCGCAGTGGACAAAAAGGCGGCAAATTTAAAGCTGCAGTATGTACCGCTGGAGCAGGGCCTTCTAACCTTTAAACTGGATTATGTCTATTTCGATAATGAATCCCCCGGCACTTTAGACGAAGTAGATTTTTTGGCCGATTGGCAACACAGCTACCACACCTTTGCATATACCAAGCTTGAAAAAGTTACACCGCTCATATCCTATACCCATTATCTGGATAATGCTGAATTCAAGACCACCCTTGCCCTGCGGGATATAGATGAAGACTCCATTCCTAATTATGCAATCCGCAGTGGGCGCTCTGGTTTTACTGGGCAATATGTCGAGAGCGAAACACGTGATATCGACGTGCAGTTACTCTACACCAGGGACTTTGACAAACTCCGCTCAAAGATAATCGCCGGTGTAGACACAGAAAGAGGTGATATCGATGCACAGCAGTTTAATCTCAGCGTAACCTTTGACAGCACTCTCAATAAGTACACGGATTACACAATTACCGGCATTGATGATGATTTTGACATTACCACCAAAGTGTATGCTCCGTATCTACAGTTTGAATTCTCCCCCCTTGAAAAATTAAGATTGACTGCCGGCGGACGGTATGATGACGTCACTTATGAGGTGGATAGCAAGGTAGATGCTTCAAAAACTGGTGATAAGGATTTTTCAAAGTTCACTCCTAAATTTGGAGCCATATACCAGTTTTCGCCAACTCTGAACACCTATCTGAGTATTTCCGAAGGCTTTGTCGTTCCCACCACCAGTCAGCTTCTTACTTCCAGTTGGGCAAATATCAACTTAGACCCTGAAGAGGCTACGAACTATGAGGTGGGTGTACGTTCCTCTTTTTGGGACCGCAAGATTGATCTCGATGTCGCCTTGTACACGATGGATATCAAAGATAAGATTATTGCCAGGGAAATAAGTAGATTCAGTAAAGAATATGTCAACACCGGTGAAACATCGCAGAAAGGTGTAGAGGTCATGGCCAGGTATGCACCTGTGAATTATGCCAGTCTGTCTGCTGCATATACATATGCCAGAAACAAGTATGAAGACTATACCCCAGGTGCAATAGATTTCGATGGCAATTACGTTCCCAGGTCCCCTAAACATCGACTCAATCTCAGATTAAATGTACAGCCTGTGGAAGGCCTGGATGTAGAGCTTGAAATGGATGAAATCAGCACCCAATACACCAATGACGCTAATACTGAAGAGTATACCAGGCCGACGTTGTTTAACCTGCGAGTAAAATATGACTGGCAGGAATGGTCGCTTTGGGGCTTTGTGGAGAATCTGGCTGATAAGGAATACGCCACCTACGTAAGTTACAGCACCAGTGACGCAACTTCCACATTTTATTCAGCAAAACCCCGTACTTTTTATGCTGGTCTTTCCTATACCTGGCAAGGAGATGAGTAATGTGTCAGCTCTGCCGTTTTCTGTTTTTGCGTGTGTGTCTTGTTTGTCTTCTGGTTCTCCTGTTTGGTCTGTTACCGGAAAGTAATCTGTCCGCGAAAGTCAGGGAACTAGAGCCGCTTCGTTTATCATTTCTTGGGTCTTCTGCCAATGGTCTGGAGTGCGAGCAGCATGCTCCATCTCCCCCTCCGCAGGCGAAAAAAGGTGAAAGAAAAGGCGGGGGACGACCATCTGCAGTCCAGGAATCCGAGCATCGGCCTGTTGCCACACGTACCTATTACTTTAATGAGCACCGCAGGCAGGCAATTATCACGGCTTACGTCAGACGTCCCAACGGAACGGTCATAGAGCCGGACCTTCGCCTCGGCTACAAGCCGAATGTTTCTTTTTCCACTCCTTTTGGCGATGGCCCTGTACATGGCGCAAACAGTGTCTATGTTGTTGAGCAAGAAGTGGATGACGAGGTTTTGACCATCAG
>WTAT01000541.1 GCA_013139415.1 Desulforhopalus sp. | reverse complement strand
ACTGATGATCGCCGAGAGCAGTTGGCAAATTCATGAAAAGTTTGTAGCAAAAATTTGGGGCAGGCAAGTCTACGCACGACAACTTTTGACTTGCCACTAGCCCTTGTTATTGGTGCTATACCAGAGTATTTTTGCATACAATCTGCGGAATCATATTGTTCGCGATCCGTGCCCCAGGCAGAAAGAAGACGCGGGCCAAGGGCAGCACCTGAGCCAGGAAAACTATCAAAGATATTTTTGTCAGGATGATTTTCGTACAATGATTTGAGTTCCATGTCAAATTCCTCAATTGCACTATTGAGTTGAGTTATCTGGCCAATAAGCATTTTTATTGTAATGAGGCAGCTTTTCACAACCGCCTGGTCAGAGGTGAGCGGTAAGGTTGTACGAATAAATGCCAATCGTTCTTTTATTCGCTTGAATGAACGACAATTATGAGCAGAGTAAAAGGTTTGTATTGTCTTAGTTTTTGCCCGTTGCACGTTACTTAATTGAGGCCATTTGCTGAGAAATCCCAGAGCCATTGGGCTATGCAATGTTTCTCCAACAAGTTCTAATGCTTGTGGAAAATACATTTTGAGGGTGGAGCCAAAACGGTTTGTAAGCTTAGTTCGGTCATTTACAATTTTTCTGCGACCTTCGACAAAAAATGCCATTGTTCGAGTTTGCTCGTTGTCAGGTCTCAATTGACGTAATCGTTCATTGTAAACAGAGACAAATTCACGAAGATAGTCAGCATCTGAGAAATCGCTTTTTGCACCACTGGTAGTGAATGCCTCACGAAAACGAGCAAGACTTTTGGGGTTGACTGGAAAAAGGGACAAAAATTCGTAGCCCATGAGATGATAAATCAATGCTCCTTTAGATTGTTCCAGGCAAATTGCTATTTGCCCATCAGGGTATTGTTGGCGCAGTTTTCCCACCCACTCGTTAATTGCTTCAGGGGAGTGGGTTATTATCTGGTGTTGAGGCTTACCGCCTACAGAAGAAATAACACTGATGTCATGTTTCTGATCTGCCCAGTCGATCCCTACAAATGCTGCAAATTGAGTTGTTTTCTTTTTCATGATATCCACCAAAAGGAAATGCTCTATTGAATTGAGTATGGTTTTAAGATATGCATGGCTGGTATTTCGAGTTCCTTATAGCAAGACATTTCATGTCGGCTTCTGAGCATTCGTTGTAACCAGCATTTCTCACCTGTCCGAAACTCTAGTGTAAAACGTCGTACGTCTTAGGAGCTTGAATTCGTAACAGGGAGAAGCACATCTACAAGATAAAAAACATAAACATTTTTTTATTTTTCCTTTTGGAACAACTATAAGGAGGCTGTCCGAGAATGCCCTTTCGGACAAGCTCCTTAGTGCTTACTTCACGATTTCCCTGGCAAAAGTCAGCACCTGTTTTTTGGTCGCATCATCGAGATTCTCAGGGGTAGTGCATTTTGCCAAAAAGAGCTCTCCTGCTTTAACAGCCTTGTGAGGGGCCTGCAATCGATCAAAGGCGATAAAAACCGGCTCGGCATTGTTTTCATAGGGACCTCCTCCGGTTACCAGGAGTGCCTGGCGTTGCCCTTCCACCAGGGAGCTATGAGTCGGCTTGTGGTAGTCAATATACAGACTGAAGGTTCTGTCTATAAAGGTTTTCAGGGGACCGGCGAGACCCCAGAAATAGAGTGGTGAAGTAAAAACGACCAGCTCGGCTGCCACCATCTTATCCAGGATTTCCGTAGCATCATCTTCTTGAATACAGGCAACTTCGTCTGGAGTATCTTTACATTTTGCGCACGCGAGACACCCTTTAATGTTTTTGTCAAAGAGAGAGACAGATTCAACCTCATGACCTAATGAGGTAAGTTCATTCTCCATCCAGCCAGCGGCTGTTGCAGTATTGCCATTTTTTCGGGCGCCGCCATGCAGCATAAGAATTTTCATATTTTTTCCTCGTTTATTAAATATTTCCCATCCTGAAGCTAAATAAAGTCTGCATACGGGTTCTTTTCGATTGAAAGGAGACTATGGGTTTGGTTTAAGTTTTGTCAAATGAATTGCACCCCTCACCACGATCAACCAATAACGTATATTATATCAGTGACTTAACAACACCACTCATATATGGCTGTGCTTTTTTCAAAGTGCCTATTCTCGGACAACCTCCTAAAGCTTCATCTTTTCTCTTTCATTTTCTCTTCTATAACCTGAATAAGTTTTTGGGCTTCTGCCTCTTCTAATACGCCCTCATGTTGCATCTTCCATATCAAGGATCGTTCATGATTTAAAATCAGTCTCTGAGCGGAACTAAGCTGTAAAGACGATATTAAAGATGCATACTCGTCCTCGATCATCTTGGTAAACTCAAAAGCAGCATAGCGATTTTTATCAATCATTATCCTTGACTCAACTTTTATATCCTCAGAAGGTGCCAAGGTATCAACATGCTTTTTCATCTCATCCTGGGCTTCGACAAAACCCCGTGCAATATCATAATTAAGAGATAATCGCGTAAATATCCATGACTCTACCTTTTTTTTCAAAAAAGGTAGATGAAGCATCCAGTAAGGTGGCAATGGCAGTGCAAAGTTTTTGATCAAAGACTTTCTGGGATAGATAACGGGTCTATTGTCTAAGGCTTCTTCAACTGAAGAAGAAAGTGTATTTGCTGCATGGCGGCCAATATATCCATTTTCAAACTGTTTCCAGTATGAGCTTCTCTCAATCTCTAACAGACGCCTCATAAAAGCGACATTGATATCTTCATCAATCTGCTTACTACAAGAACTGTCATTTTTAACCTCGTCAAGGTAAGATTGAAGTGTTGGTTTTGAGATTGTGTTAAAGAAGATGTTTTTATTAAACTTCTCTAAAAACTCTTCCATCTGAAGGTACACACCCTCAGCAGCCTTCTGCACAGAAGCCTCCTTTGCTGGAGGGAGTTTATCCAGTCCCAAGAGATGTAAAAGCCACTCCATAGTCGAACCATTGAGAACAATAGTTAAGACAACTATTCCCGCTGTTAAAAATAAAATCTGATTACCTAAGGCAGGGGGAACTGCACTGTCCTGAGCTAAACTGAGAGCCATGGAGAGAGAGACTGCACCACGTAATCCACCCCAGATAAGCACTGTCGCTTTTTCCCCCGTAATCCCTACTCCTATTCGCTTTAACACTGGCATCAAGAAGAGCACTGAACCCGTTCGTATCACAAGTAACAGAAGATACAAGATGCCCAGGTTGACCCACAAAGAAGGATCATTAATATTGAGATGCAACACTATCACGATACCAACAATCAGAAAGATTAGAGTATTAGCCAGATAAGCCATCATCTCCCAAAACTGATGTAAAAAGTGTGTCACCTCAGGCGATATCTTGGTACGACCAACTGTGGAAAACATCAAAGCAAGGGAGACAAGGGATACAACTCCCGAGACATGCAGAGATTCGGAAACAATAAAGGCGATATAAGCTGCGACAACAGAAAGTGCAATCTCTACCAGTGGTTGGTTAAACAGACGTCCTATAACCCACAATATAATCCAAGCGACTATTACCCCGATCAGGCTTCCTGCAACCACTATCTTGAAAAAATCCCCTACAACAGCCAAAGAGTCAACCTCTGTCGTTGTTCCCAAGGCAAAACCATAAAATAGAGAAAAAAAGACAATCGCTGTGCCATCGTTTAAAAGAGATTCTCCTTCAACCAGTGTCTCTAAACGCTTTCTTGAACTTTTTTCCTTTAAGAGTGCAACAACAGCCACAGGATCTGTTGCGGATATAAGTGCTCCAAAAAGCAAAGCCACTCCAATTGTCCATGAAAACAGCCATGAGACAGCAAACGCTGTCAATATCATATTAATTATCAGACCCAGTACAGCTAAGAGTATAATCTGAGGTGCTATCCTGAAAAACAGATGCGCTTCCATAGCATAGGCTGACTCAAAGATCAAAATAGGTAAAAAGAGAAACAGGATAAGATGTGGATTTATGGCACCGACCAGCTGGATCATATGAGAAAACATACCCTCACCGGCCCAGGCACCTCTTTCAAAGACTGCAACTCCCATCCCGATTAATAACAAGATGACAGTGTACGGAAGCTTAGAATTTTGAAATAGACTTTTCACTAAGGCTCCCACCAGAAGAGAACCTATAACAAAAATCAAGATAATTATGCCTTCATGATTCATCACAATCTCCTCATAAGATGCATCTCTACATTGAACTATAGTACATCAACTATTATATCAGTAGATGATAAGACATCGCTTTCCAAGGCACTCCATAAAATTCCTGCCATCCAGCAGAATTTCTGATGACCTGATCACTTAGCACTACCTTTGTCTGCTATGTTTTGCAACTTTTTTGCCGCCCACCCAGTTCTGCTCCACAGTCAAGATTGCAAGGGCGTCATGTTGTGATACCCGTCGGATATTAGCCATTTCCACAGCACCTCACCAATTCTTGGTGTTTGAAAAAATACACAACACTATCTTCAGGAGAAGAGATATGGAGTCAGATTACAGGATTTTACACCGGCACAGTTGCAACAGGAAGTTATCAGAAAATTGCAGAAGTGAGAGAGTATATCATTGTAACCGACCGGCAATTTCTTGTAAGGTCAATTCGTATATGCTAATAAGGTTGCTTTCGAGTATTTCACTGATCTTTGCATACTCTTTCGCCTTGGAATAGTCGACTGTTGCCTCTACCAAAGGGAGCTGCTGGTTGTGTACTTTTCCAATCGTTTTTGTAATCTCATGAAGTGGTTAACTGTGAAGATTGTGCGCATAATCAAACCATCCACTTACATAATATCGCCAATAGACATTCTGAGCGCCATCCCATGACCATTACCGCTGTGTTTCTTGTCATCATTTCAGCTGTTATGCACGCAAGTTGGAATATTTTTTCTAAAAGCCAATCACCCACCATCGGCTTTTTTCAGCTTGCCACGATAGGTACTGTTTTCTGGTTTTCACCTATATTTTTCATATCGGCAGATCTTATAATCAACATACCGATCGCCTTGTGGGGGATTTTAATCGCAGCCGGGCTGTTTCAGGCAATCTACTATACCGGACTGGCTGGCGCCTACGCCCGGGGAGCACTGTCAATTACCTACCCTCTGGCACGTTCGTTCCCCTTATTTTTTATTATCATACTCACCTTTGCAATAGGACGCGGTAGTGATCTCTCTTCTCTTGCACTATTCGGTATACTGACCATTATTGCAGGAGCCATTATTTTACCCATGAACAGCTTTAGTGACTTCAGGTTTGCTAATTACCTCAATGTACCGTGTGCTTTTGCTCTTGTTGCTGCTGCCGGCACTGCTGGCTATTCACTGGCAGACGATATTGGCATGAACATGCTCAAGCACATCCCAAATGATGCTGCAGGGTGGATGCGTGCCTTGGTGTATCTCGTTCTTGAATGTGTATTTACCGCTGTTTGGCTACAGCTACTTATGCAGTGTATCCCAAAATCCACTGCTCACTTTCGCGCCAACAGACGCCGCATGCTCAAGCCCGCGTTTCTCGCAGGACTTGCCATTGGGGTAACTTACGGAATCATCTTGCTCGCCATGACACATGCTCAAAATGTTAGTTATGTCGTTGGCCTGCGTCAACTCTCCATCCCGATCGGAACAATAATGGGGATACTTATTTTCAAGGAAAAAGGATCATTGCCTCGATTTGTTGGGGTATGCACTCTTTTTACGGGACTCTTCCTTGTTGCTGTGGGGTAGTCTAACCCCGGTAAACGGGAAAATAAGCCGGGATTCTTTTCAATGCCGCTCGACGGTACTCTTTTTAGTACCCCCTTGAGGGGTGTTCTTTTCAATGCCAATGCCCCTTGAGGGTACTTACTTCAGTGCCCCCTTGACGGGTATTGAACTGAATGACAGGAAATCTGGAGTAAGGCACTAACAGGCGATATAAGGTATAAAAATGGTCACGAAACTTACTGTCAGTCTGGCTCAAACAAGTGTTTCACGAGACCCGGCTGCAAACCTCCAAACTGCTCGGAGGTTCCTGCAACAAGCCGCAGCCCAAGAAACTGATCTCATCGCATTCCCTGAAATGTTTATGGCTCGGCCACAAGAAGGGGTCCCTTTGACGGCCGTTGCCGAACCTATCGACGGCCCCTTCGTCAATGCGCTGTCGGCATTGGCAGCAGAATATGGTATCGCAATAGTTTGCGGAATCTGGCAAACAGTCCAGGGCCATGGGAAACGAGCCGCCAACGTTGTGGTAGCCCTTGGCCCCGACGGTGTACTGCTGGCTCACTATAACAAGGTCCACCTGTTCGACGCTCTAAGTGTTCGTGAATCAGACCTGATGCTGGGGGGCAACATGCCACCACCAGTGTTCAGCCTCAAGGGGATACAACTGGGCCTTGCGATCTGCTACGACCTCCGTTTCCCTGAGTTGTTCCGTAACCTTGCATTGCGAGGGGCAGATGCTGTGATCGTTCCCTCAGCGTGGTATGCCGGAACAATGAAGGAAGAACACTGGTTGACCCTTCTACAGGCGCGAGCAATTGAGAACACTATGTATGTCTGCGGGGCTAATCTCTGTGGCCCTCCCTTTGCGGCCAGGACCACAATTTTCGATCCCTTCGGCGCCATGCTTGCCAGCTCAGGAGAGGGGGAAGCCCTGGTCACCGCACGAATCGACAAGGCACGCATCGAAGATGTTCGCTCAAAACTGCCGTCTCTAACCCATGTGCGGCGTGGCCTGTTCAATAACTGAGTGAATGATAAATGCAACTTTCAGGTTAAAATACGTGGCTGTTAATTTGAAAAACTTGTCCATATTTTCCATGTTCAAGTCTACTACCGAACAGAAATGATCAACAGATGAAATAAGACAAACTCGTAAAAACCTAAAATCTACGATGGATAAGTAAAAAGCTTCATATTCGAGGCGTGCGAATTTTTATATTATTTCGGCGTACTAGGGTACGTCGTAATGATATGAAAATTTGCGACAACGAAGAAAATGAAGAGTTTTTACGACGCCATCAAATAAAGGAGAATATATGAAACCCAGACGTTCGAATTTATCCGTTCCAGGACATGTGAAGAAGATGCACGGCAAGGCTTCTGTGAGCAATGCCGATGTGATAATGCTGGATCTGGAGGACAGTGTTCCCATAGATGAGAAGGAAAAGGCACGCGCTCAGGTTATCCAGTCCTTGCTCGATCTTGACTGGAGCAGAAAAACCGTCACCGTCCGCATCAATTCCCTTGATACCCCCTTTGCCTATCGGGACCTTCTTGAGGTTGTGGAAAATGCCGGCAATATTCTCGACGCTATCGTCATCCCCAAGGTGAATTCTCCAGGCGATATATCCTTTACCGACCGTATGCTTGACGGTATTGAGATGAATAAAGGGCTGTCCTCTTACCTCGGCATTGAGGCTTCCATCGAAACAGCCGAAGGTTTACTCCGATCTGCCGACATCGCCCGAGAAAGCCATCGCCTGAAAACCTTGGTCTTCGGTATCGCTGACTACTCAGCCTCCGTAGGAGCACGACTGGTATCAATTTCCGGACATGGAGAAAAGGAAGAGGAGCTGTATCCCGGACATCGCTGGCATTTTGCCCTGAGCAGAATGGTAATGGTCTCCAAGGCCAGCGGCTGTCTTGCCATTGATGCGCCCTACGGAAATTTCAAGGATCTGGAAGGATTGCGTCGTTCTGCTATCATGTCCTGTGCTCTGGGTTGTGACGGTAAATGGGCCATACACCCTGGCCAGATCGATATTATCAACGAGGTCTTCACACCTTCGCAGAAGGATATTGACCTGGCCTCCAAGGTACTTGAGGCAAATGCGAGAGCGACAGCAGAGGGTAGAGGCGCCGTGGCAGTGGAAGGACGTATGGTTGATCAGGCCACAGTGCGCATGGCCAAACAGTTATGGGAACAGGCAAAACATCTTCAATTAATCTGACCCCCATAAACTGGAGTTTTCATGAGGTAAGCGGGTTGACTAATGCCAGCTCTTGCTCCCTAACCAATTCACGTAAATTCATTCATTTCAAGGCTGCTGCTTCCTGATTCGAGCATTTTAGTGAAGACTTCAATGGCAACAGGTTTTGAGAAGTAGTAGCCTTGATACACCAGACACCCTTTTGATTCGAGGTAGAGAAGCTCTTGTTCGGTTTCTACCCCCTCAGCGACGACCTCCAGACCCAGGTTTTGGGCCATCATAATAATGGTATCTACCAGCACAATATCATGACTGGCATCTTTGATATCGTTAACAAAAGAAGGATCAATTTTGAGCGTATTCAAAGGCAGGATCTGTAAATAGCTTAATGAGGAATAACCGGTACCAAAATCATCAATAGAAAATTTAATCCCCATTTGCCGTAGCGTCATTATCTTTTCAACGATATCTGGGCCTGTAGAAATAAGGCTGCCTTCGGTGAGCTCGATTCCCAGGTGGTTAGCATCGGCACCAGTTTCATTTAAAATGTGGATTACCGTATCAACGAAGTCAGGAACAGCAATTTCTTTACCACTGATGTTGACGGAAATGATAAATGAATCTCCGAGTCGCCGTGCATCTGTCCATTTTTTTATGTGTGTGCAGGCCTCTCGCACTACCCATTGACCGATATCCTGCATAAGTCCGGTTTCCTCTGCTATCTCAAGAAAGGCGCCTGGAGGAATCACTCCTCTTTCCGGGTGCTGCCAGCGCAACAAAGCTTCTGCTCCAACTAATCCCCCCGATATGTTTACCTGGGGTTGAAAAAAAAGGACGAATTGCTCCTCGTCCAGGGCAGTTCTTAACTCTGAGCTAAGACGTAACCGTTCATCAGCTGCCTCCTGCATACTGGGCAGAAAAAAGTGAATTGAATTGCGGCCCGCAGCCTTGGCCCGGTACATCGCAGTATCAGCCTGTTTCAGAATATCGTCTACTCCTGTATCGTCTTTTGGAAAAAGAGTCACACCTACACTGGGAGTAATATGCAGCTCCTGCCCCTCTATCTGACAGGGGGCGGAAAGACAGAGACTTAGTTCTTCTGCGATCCCCCTGGTTTTGTGAGCTGCAAGTCCAATCGAATCATCCAGTTCAGTGATAATGAGAACAAATTCATCCCCACCCATCCTGGCAGCGGTATCTTCCGTCCTGATACATTCTGAGATGCGTTTTGCTACGATCTTAAGCAGTTCATCGCCGACTGAATGTCCGAGCGAATCATTAATCGTCTTAAAATTATCCAGATCAATGAACATTAAGGCTCCATAATGGCCATGCCTCCTTGCACGCGCCATTTCATTCTTCAGGTGTTCAAGCAGCAGGCGGCGATTGGGAAGTCCGGTCAAGGAATCATAAGAGGCATGGTATTTAATTTTTTGTTCTGACTGTTGTTTTTCAGTGAAATCTTCAACAATACCTACACCTCCGAGAGGTTGTCCCTCCTGAGATTTAATTGCTTTGAAAAAAGCCCTAATTGGAGTTGTTTTAACACCGGTGATGGAGGTGTAATTGCCTTCATAATAGCCTTCACCGGTTGAAAGCGAATCTTTGATGGCATTTATCATTACCGGCTCTTGCAGCGTGGTGAGCATCTTGAAGCCAATCAACCGTTCTTTCGAAGAACCAAGAAGTCCAACAAATTCATTATTACAGTCAATGATTACACTCTCAGCATCATAATGCAATATTCCCAGTGGCGCGTTGTTGAATATATAGCGGTACCGCTCTTCGCTGATTTTGAGAATTTTTTCCCGGTCGATACTTTGCAGGCGCAATTGAATATTTTCTCGAATATTTGCATTAATTTTAATTGCACCAATAAAGGTGACAGCCCAGAAAACAACAACCAGCGAGCCGTTGAAAAGAGACTCTTCATTGCCCAAAGTCATCATTTTGACGATTAACGGCAGAAGCAGTAATGATAAAAACCCTCCTACAGCCGGTAAACTCGGACAAAGTGATGCGACACCACCAGCAGCCACACCAGTCACAATCAAGAAAAAGGTAATTTGATGTGCTGGACTAGACTCGGGAAACAAAAAAAACGATGCTGAGCCCCATATTGTCGCACTGGCACAGCTGCCGACCAAGAAACGCCAATGCCAGTGTTCTTTACATCCGGCCCCTGATTCTTGTTTTTTAAACAATATAATCAGACCTGCTCTGAGGACAAAGATGGTGAAAAACAAGCCAAGCCAGGCAACGAGAGCATTCCTATCGATGACGGTCCGTAACGACCAACATAACAGAGCACCAGCCAGCATGGAAAAGATTATCGATACCATTGCATTGGCAAACAACAGATGTATCTGTTCCTGATATATTTTTTTTGAAGTGCGTTTCTGAATTGTCATTTAGGTTGCCAAAGAAAGTAAAACCATAAGACACTTATCTCTTGTAACCTAGGTAGAGAAAGCTTCTTTGAGGTTACAGCCCTGCTCGTAATTGTTTATCAACCAATTAAACCAACCAGCTATTGCCTCATTCTCCAAAGGCAACCGAGAATCTTGCCACTGGGATCGTATATCAGGGAGAGAGCAATTAATTGCTGTCAAGATATCATCATCCCCAAGCGCTTGTTGG
>WTAT01000485.1 GCA_013139415.1 Desulforhopalus sp. | reverse complement strand
GCACAGGGCTCGGTCTCAGTATCGTCAAACAGCTCGTTACGAGGATGGAGGGCACTGTGCAACTGAAAAGAAATGAGGCGCAGGGAACGACGGTCGCCTTCACTCTGGTGGCCGGCATAGGGGAAATCCGCCCGACACCCGAGGACATAATCATTCCGACGCCCATTTTAACCAGTCCCAGTCGTCGTCTTTCCACTCTTGTAGTTGAGGATGAACAGATCAATCAGCAGATTCTTCAAGCAATTCTCACCAAACTCGGTCACCGATCAACAATCGTAGGCGACGGGTATTTAGCTCTTGAACTCCTTAAAACGGACCAGTTCGACATTGTCCTGATGGACGTTCAGATGCCGGAACTGGATGGCATCGAAACCACGAAGATAATAAGAGAATCAGAGAACTATCGACATGTACAGAATATCCCCATCATCGCCCTGACAGCATACGCCATGGCTGGCGACAAAGATAAATGCCTTGCAGCCGGAATGGACAGTTATCTGGCGAAACCTGTTGATATTAAAGCTCTTGAAAAACGCCTGAAAAACCTAACAGCGGACAGCTAAGATCTTTACCGCCAAACACCTTACGACAAATCTTCAAACAACCAAGGACAATTTTCCCTGCGCTGCCCTTCATACGCCCGGATCAGGTCAGCTTTTTCCAGAGTCAACCCGATATCATCGAGGCCTTCCAGAAGGCATTGCTTAAGGAATAGGTCAAGATCGAAAGCCAGCATCTCACCGGAAGGCAAGGTGATCTTCTGTTTTTCCAAATCAACTATCAGTTGGAAATATTTGTGGGCTTTAACCTCAGTAAACAGCTTACCAATCACATCCTCCGGTAGAACTATCGGCAAAATACCATTTTTGAAACAGTTGTTATAAAAAATATCGGCAAAACTCGGAGCAAGAAGCACCCGAAAACCATAATCGAGCAGGGCCCAGGGAGCATGTTCCCTGCTTGAGCCACAACCGAAATTCTCCCTGCCAAGAAGAATTGACGCGTCACTGTATTGTTCCCTGTTGAGCACAAATTCCGGATTTATCGGCCGTGAGGAGTTGTCCATCCCCGGTTGTCCCTCATCTAAATACCTGAGCTGGTCAAAAAGATTTGGTCCGAATCCGCTCCGCTTCACTGACTTAAGAAACTGTTTTGGAATAATTAGGTCAGTATCAACATTCGCTCTGTCCAACGGCGCGACAACTCCAGTATGTACCCTAAATAGTTGCATTATTTTTTACTCCACTGACGAATATCCACAAAATGTCCGGCAATTGCCGCAGCAGCAGCCATCACCGGGCTGACCAGATGGGTGCGCCCGCCAAACCCTTGCCTTCCCTCAAAATTTCTATTGGAGGTAGAGGCGCAATGTTCTCCTTCACCGAGTTTGTCACTATTCATAGCCAAGCACATAGAACACCCCGGTTCTCGCCATTCAAAACCCGCGTCGGTAAATATTTTATTCAACCCTTCTTGCTCTGCCTGCTCCTGAACCAGGCCGGAACCTGGCACGACAAGTGCCTGCTTAATTGATTCTGCCACTTTTTTTCCTTGAACAACTGCTGCTGCCGCCCGCAGATCTTCAATTCGCGAATTGGTACAGGAACCAATAAAAATCCTGTCGAGCATAATCTCGGTAATAGGCTGGTTTTCTCTTAGCCCCATATACTTCAGCGCCAAGCTTAGAGACTCCCGAGCCGTTTCGCTTTTAGCACTTTGCAAGGTCGGTACCCGACCGTTTATTCCCACCACCATCTCCGGCGAGGTTCCCCAGGACACCTGTGGTTCAATTTTTGCTGCATCAATTGTCACCACTTTGTCAAATACTGCATCTCCATCAGAAATAAGGGACCGCCAATATTTTTCCGCCAGCTGCCACATATCGCCCTGAGGTGAAAAGGGACGCCCCCGAAGAAAATCAATAGTCATGTCGTCAACCGCTATCAACCCAGCCCGGGCCCCAGCCTCTATCGACATATTGCAGACAGTCATCCGTCCGGCAATGGACAGCGCCCTTATTGCCGAGCCACCAAATTCAATAGCACACCCCGTGCCTCCAGCGGTGCCAATCTTGCCGATCACATAGAGAATAAGATCTTTGGCGGTAACTTCCGATCCCAGTTCGCCGTCTACCTGCACCAACATATTTTTCATCTTTTTCTGGATTAAGCACTGTGTGGTGAGAACATGCTCAACCTCAGAAGTGCCGATTCCCTGGGCCAGCGCCCCGAGTGCACCGTGGGTGGAGGTGTGTGAATCTCCGCAGACAATGGTCATTCCCGGTTGAGTCAGTCCCTGTTCCGGCCCAACCACGTGAACGATGCCCTGCCGCTTATCCTCCATTCCGAATTCGACAATTCCCTGTTCCTGGCAGTTTATGTTGAGAATCTCCACCTGCAGCCTTGAAAAGGGATCAACTATCCCGGCAATTCCACCCTTCCGTTCTTCGGTCAGGGTCGGGACATTGTGGTCGGGTGTGGCCAGATTAGCGCCGGGTCGCCAAATTTTTCTACCGGCTAATTTTATTCCTTCGAAGGCCTGGGGTGAGGTTACCTCATGGATTAAATGGCGATCAATGTATAAGAGTGAAGTCCCATCTGAACGGTCTTCAACTATGTGGCTCTCCCACAATTTGTCATACAAGGTTTTTCCTGCCATCCACTCTCCTCCATTGTAGGATGTTTAAACGTTTTTCTATTGCTACAGTAGTTACGATCAACTGGAATACAATATGTGTGCCTTACTTCTTATTCCCAGCACTTAACAGCTGCTCTCCACACCTCATTTCTCTCCTCCTGACACATTTATTCTCTTGACCGGGCAGGCGATTAGCGATAGATTTCCTCGAGTGCATATACACACTTGAACGTGTCAATTTAACCTACTCTCTTTTAGCAAGAACTGGAGTAACTGCATGACAAACCAACTTTTTTTCTTTGACAAAACACAGGGTACCGTTTAGTCTAATTAGCTATATAATTAAACACTGAAGCACCTCGGTTTTACAACAACAGATAATGATCGGTCATCGCGATGAAAAGATGCTTTATTCTCACTGTTCTCAGTCTGGTTACAGGTTGTATCTGTTGTCATGCAGCCGATAGCATCCTGCCAGCACCTGATATTCCGAAGATATGGACTGCGCAGCAGGCAGTAGCCTTTGCCATTGCCGGTAATCCCGATAGCACTATGGCCCGCAAACGCATTGAGCAAGCAATAGCTGCAGCCACTATGGCTAAGTCCGTCGACTACCCTCTTGTAAACGTCTCCACCGAATATGGGCAGACCAATAATCCCATGTATTCATTTGGCAATATTCTAAACCAGGGTGCTTTTAACGACAGTCTTGATTTTAATGATCCAGGCCGCACTGACAACCTCAAGGTCAAGGCCCAGATTAATTACCGGCTTTATAATGGTGGAAGGGACCAGGCTGACCAGACAGCAGCAAAAGCAAATATAGACATATCTCAGACTGACCTTACTGCGGTGCACCAGCAGCTTGGCTTTGAGGTTGTAAAAACATTTCAGGCCATTATCCAAGCTGAGAAAATGGTTACTGTCCGCAAAGAAGCGCTTGCATCAATTACAGCATCTCTGGAAGTAGGTAAAGCCAGATTTGATGCCGGGGACCTGCTTAAACAAGACCTTCTCAATCTTAAGTTGCAACAATCACGAGCCAGCGAAAACTTGATCCAAAGCCGACATACGCTAGAAATCACCAGACGAATCTTTCTTAACCTCCTCGGTCTCCGAGAAGGTGAAATTACGGTTGACCCTGACAGCAGTCTCGATCAAAAAATACCGGAATCATTCGATAATCGGAACCACCATGAGCTAAAGAGACTTGAAGCCATAGAACAAGGTGCTTTGGCAGAGCTTAAAAAAGCCTACGGAGGCAAGCTGCCATCCGTAGACGCCTTTGCCAGTTATCAAATTGAGAACGGCTGGGTGCTGGACGAAACAGGCGATTCATGGATGGCCGGCGTAAAGATGAACTACGCCCTTTTCGATGGCCAAAAGAGCTCCTCACAAATCGCCATGGCCAAACTGAAACTGATGGAGATTCAAGGTCTACGAAAAAAAACAGAACTTGCTCTTAATCTTG
>WTAT01000401.1 GCA_013139415.1 Desulforhopalus sp. | reverse complement strand
TCCCCGCCTTGATTGGCCTCTTTGCCAACAATGCCTGGGGAATTTTTCTGAATTATACCCTGGTTGCCATCCCACTGTTTATTTTTATGGCCCAGATCCTTGATCGATCCAAGGTGTCCGAAGGGCTCTTTGAAGCCCTGTATATTGTTCTCGGCGGGCTGCGAGGCGGATTAGGGATGGCGGTCATTGTTGTTTCAACAGTATTTGCAGCAACTACCGGTATCGTGGGTGCCTCGGTTGTCGCCATGGGTTTGATGGCAGGGCCTGCCTTGCTAAAACGAGGCTACGACAAATCTCTCTCCGCTGGTATTATCTGCTCTTCGGGGACCCTCGGTATCCTTATCCCTCCCTCTATCATGCTTGTTGTCTATGGTGGCCTGACAGGTCAAAAAGAGACTTCCGTTGGGAATCTTTTTGCCGCTGCCATCCTGCCTGGTCTATTGTTATCCGGCTTATACCTGTTATATGTTGGCGTGCGTTGTTACCTCAACCCCAAGGTCGGTCCGCCGATCCCAGCGGCAGATCGCACTGCCACCCTCTGGGAAAAAACTTCCATGACCTTGAAGAATTTTGTTCCCCCTTTTGGTTTAATTCTTACTGTCATGGGAACAATCCTGGCCGGAATCGCCACTCCGACAGAAGCTGCGGCTCTTGGTTGTGTCGGGGCTTTAACCCTTGCCCTTGTCTCCCGTAAACTGAATTGGGAAGTCATTACCCAGGCCTGTATCTCAACTGCCCGAACCACAGCCATGATTATGGCCCTGTTCATTGGCGGAAAATTTTTCTCTGTGGTCTTTTTAAGCATGGGTGGTGGTGATGTTGTGGCGGATGTCCTGCTGGGCATGGATGTCAGCCCCTACATTGTCTTTGCAATCATGATGGCCGTAGTTTTCTTTATGGGCATGTTTATCGACTGGGCCGCAATCCTGCTGGTCGTGGTACCCATTTTCACCCCGATCGCCATGGATCTCGATTTCAATCCGCTCTGGTTTGCCATGATGGTTTGTATTAACCTGCAGACCTCTTTTTTGACCCCTCCTTTTGGCTATTCTCTCTTCTATTTTAAGGGGGTTGCACCGCCGGAATATACCATGGGCGATGTCTACAAAGGAATACTGCCTTTCGTCGCTATCCAGGTGTTTGGGTTGGCAATGTTAGTTATGTTCCCAGAGATCATCACCTTCCTGCCTGACGTATTTTTTGGTAGATAGTCACGCTCCATTGTAAGAGATACCTGGAGATAGTTATTTTGGCAAAACACCAAATAACTATCTCCTCTAACTTCTCTTAAAATCACTTAGCTTTCCGTTTTCAAAAACACATAGTCACCTCCAATCTCCCTTTCTACATTTCTCCACTTCTGCACTTATGCACTTCTGCACTAAACAATTTTTTAAATACTCCTGACGCACCCACCCTCGTACAGACTAATCCGCTTCACTGCATCATCCCCGTGACCCTTTAGCTATCCAAAGCCTTCCAGCTGTAAGCCAAAGGCCAATCGCTTCCTATCAGAGGCTCGCCTCAACATTCTTTGCCTTCTCAAAAAGAGTACTACCACGAACAGCAGCTGATTTCGGTTGCACAATCGTATGGAAAACGGGTACAACTATGTATCAGGAAAAATACATGTAGTTTATTTGATACACCGACACCATGATCAGACAAATACCTTCCTCCCCGAAAAGCCTGCTGTTCCAACAGCAGAAACTGCTGACCAAAGGCCAACAGCTTCAAGCACTGCAACTGATTTTCAATCAGATACATGATGGTGCCTGTGTGACAGACGCCGAGGGTATAGTTACCCACTTCAACGAGCCCTATGGCCGTTTCCTTGGGGTTGACCCCAGTGAACAGGTTGGTAAACATATCACCGACGTGGTAGAAAGCACCCGGATGCATATCGTAGCACAGACCGGCAAGGCAGAGATCAATGCCAGTCAATCAATACGAGGCAAAAACATGCTGGTTCAGCGGATTCCGATCAAGGAGAACGGCCGAGTTGCTGGGGATTCACCGAACATTGCTGTATAAGAAAATTAGAAAGTACAACATTTCCCTCATTCCTGGATGAACATTAGCAAACAGGAAAGGTGATGTCGAGCCCGCCACCATCATAAAAATCGAAGCGGTAGGGCTGATCAATTATCGCATCGGTATTGGCAGCAGCTTCAAAACTGAGACCGCCGGCGGGTATTCCACCAATAACACCGGGTTCTGCAGTCATTACAATCTGGTCGAGCATTCCTTCTTCGTTGGCAACGTCGGAGAGCCCCTCGGGCATGCCGATACCGAGACTGACAAAATCTCCCGGGGTAAGTTCGAACGCCGCCCGCCTGGCAATCACCTTGAAATGCTTAAGCAGCCATTGGCGTAAAGTTTGCAATGTTTTAGATTGTAGCGGAATATGCATTCCGGCTTTTTTTTAGATATCTAAAGAACACCATGAAAATTTTGAGTTTTACAAAAACACTAAGGGAGAAAAACAATGCTTACGATTAAAGGATCCGTAGCCGTAATTACCGGTGGCAGTGGTGGTATTGGCAAGTCTCTTGCTGAGTACTGGCTGAAAGAAGGTGGCAAGGTAGTAATTGCAGATATCCAGGAAGATGCGCTGCAGGCTGCGGAATTGGAGCTTAAAAAAATCAGTGGTGAAGTTGCCTCTGTTGTCTGCAATGTCACCAAAGAAGAAGACTGTTCCAAGCTGGCGCAGTATGCAATCGAGAAATTCGGCGCCATCAACATGGTCGCCCCGTTTGCCGGCATAACCGGAGACGGTCTGATGATCAAGACTGACCGGCAGACCGGTAAAGTGACAGGCAAAATGTCTCTTGAGCTGTTTCAACGGGTTATTGATATCAACCTGACCGGAGTGTTTCTGACTGTGCGGGAGTGTGTTGAACAAATGATCAATCACGACTGCAGGGGGTTAATTTGTCTTGTATCATCAACAGGATCACTGGGAACAGCAGGGCAGATCAGTTACTCATCATCTAAGGCTGCTATGTCGGTCATGCCGAAGGTTTTGACTGCCGAGTTCTTTAGACGAAATATTGCAGATAAAATCCGTTGCATGGCTGTAGCGCCTGGCTATGTAGGCACACCGATGGTTAAAAGTATTGACGAGAAAGTAATCGGTAAAATAATTGATCAGGTACCTATTGGCAGGCTGATTGAACCCGAAGAGGTTATTTCCCTGGTGGCTGAGCTCTACAAAAATGAAGCGATGGCCGGAGAAACAGTATTCATCCACGGGGGCCTGCGCCTGGGCTCCAAAGGTTAATTTTTAGATCTGAAAATATTTCCACCACAGAGGAACAAGGCATGATAGGTGTTGTAATTGTTAACGGCTGCAGGACGGCCATTTTGGAACCTATGGCGGAACCCTGAAATCCACTCCAGTTGTCGATTTGGGTGCAGTTGCCTTAAAGGGAATATTACATAAGGCCGGGCTGCGACCAGTGGCCAGTGAGCAGTGTATCAAATTTGGTGCAGACAGTATCCGGGATGCAGGACAGCTTGAGCTTGAACAAAAATATTATGACCATGACATCAGCTTACAAACGGTGGTGATTGACCAGGTAATCATGGGCAATGTCATCGGCTGTACCAGAGCCCGAATCCTGCTCACTTTGATGAACCAGAAGAATCGAGAAAATCAGGAACCGGGCCTTGCTTCTCTCTGTATTGGTGGAGGCCAGGGTATGGCAATGGTGCCGGAGAATGTTTCCATCTGAAAACGTGATACGATAAAGTCGTGGCTTATCACCAAAAGACGGAGTATCCTTTGGGGTGGCATCACATACAACCTGCCTGCTGCCCACCCTGAGAAGGACGCAGCAGGCAACCTGAGGAAATTACTATGAGCGACAGACTACCTAACGTTGATAATCTTTGCACCAACCCGAACAACCACAAACTGCATATCTGTGAACTGACCAAAGCCGGGAAAACTGCAGAAATCGAAACACTCCAACGCTATCCCAAATTTATCTGCGGTAATTGTGGCCAAAAGGCCAATACCGAAGGTTCCCTTTGCGCTCCCGGACCATTTCATACGTAACAGGAAAATGTGGGAGAAAATGGAACCGAAAAGGTGCTCACGACATAGTGTGTCGTACACTGGCGAAGGACAGATTAAAACCAACTGATGAGGTCTTTTCAGATGTAAGGGATACGATCGGTAAAAAAATTACAGACATAACCTGACAGGGTAATCTATCACTGTTAGAGCAAATGGTTTATGGCTGGGAGGCCATTTTTTTAGGCCTCCCTTAGAAAGCGACTACTTATCACCGACGCTTAATGAAATTGAGCATCGGTTTATCGAGACATGCTAATATCAACCTGCAGTTCATCCGCCATATTGCTCAAATCGTCTTCCACTTGATCCAGAGATATCTCTTCCGGAACCTGAATGTGGATATCCATGCTGTAAATTGTGGCACCGCTCTCAGGGGATGGAATTGCTGTGGAATTAAGTTGAAGAATATTCAAATTGTTATCGGCCAGAAACTGGCTGGTTTTGTAGACAATACCTGCTTGGTCCAGGGACTCGAGATACAGGGTACAGGTTTTATAGCCCTTTTGGATTTTTCTTTCCGGTGCTGGTAGTTGACGGACAAAGGCTGAAATCCCCTTCTCCCGCTCCAAACGCCTACATTCGTGGGACAACTGCTCTTCGATGTTTCCCTGCTTACATGAAAAAAGCAGGCTCATGGTGAACTCATCCGCCAACATATTCATGTTAGTATCTTCGAGGTTGCAGTCATTTTCATAGAGTAGACGGGTGACGTCGGCGACAAT
>WTAT01000559.1 GCA_013139415.1 Desulforhopalus sp. | reverse complement strand
AGGCGATTAAAGGTAAAATTGATGTGCAGTCCACGCCGGGTCAAGGCACCACGATTATCCTCAGGATTCCTCTTACCATGGCAATAATTGATGGAATGCTGCTCAGAACCGGCTCATCGAAATACATCCTGCCTATTCTTTCCATTAAAGAATCATTTCAGCCAACTCCTGACGCCATAACAGTATCCCCGGATGGCCAGGAACTTGTCAAGGTCAGAGATAACCTGTTGCCGATTCTTCGTCTTCACGAACTCCACAACATCACATCTGATTATGACCATCTGAGTCAGGGAATTCTTGTGGTTGTGGAAGGCCGAGAATCCACATTTTGTCTGTACATCGATGAACTTCTTGGCCAACAACAGACCGTCATTAAAGGACTGTCTGATTATATAAACAAAACCGGCGACGTGGGCGGGGTATCAGGCTGCACCATCCTTGGAAGTGGCGATGTCTGCCTGATCCTCGATGTCCGAAGTCTTGAAGAATTGATTTAGGAGGGAAAGAGATGACTACAGATGAAAATATCATGGATGATGAACTCTATGATGACGAAGACACCATGAAGGACAGATACCTGACCTTTCACCTGGCAGGTGAGGATTATGGTATCGAAATTGAGTATGTCACCGAGATTATCGGCATCCAGAAAATTACCGATGTCCCTGACATGCCTGATTATGTCAAAGGAGTTATCAACCTGCGGGGCAAAGTCATTCCGGTAATGGATGTCCGCCAGCGCTTCAACCTGGAATGCAGGGACTACGATGAAAGAACCTGCATCATAGTTGTCGATATTGACGGCACTCCGGTTGGCCTTGTTGTGGATAAAGTTCAGGAAGTCCTGGACATTCCGGAAAATGACGTTGAACCGCCACCTAAAAGCTCAAGCGCTTCAGGAAATCAATTTGTCCAGGGAATGGGCAAGGTTGGAGAAGACGTAAAAATTATTCTCAATGTCAAGAAGCTGCTTTTTGATGAGCTCGAATCATTAGCCGAAAACCTTGATGAGTCATAGAGTTGTTAGAGATTTTAATATGGATATAATTACTTAACAGTAGGAGGGTAAGGATATGAAAAATTTAAAAATAGCATTAAAATTTGCATTGAGTTTCGGAGGGTTGCTCCTGTTGCTGGCTGTTGTTGCACTCTGGTCTGTTTTTGGAATCAGAGGGATAGTTGGCGATGCCGAAGAGGTCATTGATGGCAACAAGCTGCGCGGCAACATGGTTCAGAAAGAAGTTGACCATCTCAATTGGGCCAATAAAGTGAATGCCCTATTGGTAAATAAAGATATTACCGAGCTCGATGTTCAAATCGACCCGCATAAATGTGCTTTTGGTGAGTGGCTGTATGGCGAGGGAAGGCAGCAGGCAGAAACGTCAATTCCTGCCCTGAAAAGTATCCTGGCTAAAATTGAAAAGCCCCATTCCGACCTGCATCTTTCTGCCGAAAAAATAGGGAAAGTTTTCACTCAAGCTGATCCGGAGCTTCCGGCTATTCTCGAAGCGCGGATTATTGACCATTTGAACTGGGCAGATCGGTTTCGTGATACTTTTCTTGGAAATAAAGAGGAGCTGCATGTTCAGATAGATCCGACCAAATGTGGCCTCGGCAAATGGTTGCATAGTAAGGAAGCAAAAGAGATATATAAAAACGCAGGCCCGGAATTCCGCGAACTGTGGGATGAAATGGTTCCAGTGCATGCCAAACTTCACGAAAGCGCGGTTCCAGTTGTTAATGCATATGCACAGATCAATCCAGGCTTGAAAGAAAAGCTGTTAAGACGTCTTTTGGATCATAAAACATGGGCTGAGAAAGTAAGTCATGGCATTATCGCAGGAAACGCAGATCTTGGTGTGCAGACTGATCACACAAAATGTGCGTACGGCAAATTTCTGGATAGCCAGGAGCTTGCAGATATGATGAGTAAGCTTCCTGCCTTACGTACAGCAATTGAGCAGAGCAAGGAACCACATAAGAGACTCCATGAGTCGGCTATTGCTATTGCCTCTGCTTTACAGAAGGGGAATAAAACAGAGGCTGTAAATATTTTTACCAGAACACAAAAAGCCTTGGATGAAGTTGAAGCAAGTTTGAAACAAGCCATTCAAGCAGAAGATACTCTTGATACAGCACAACATGCTGCTCTTATGCTCTTTGAGGACAAGACCGTACCGCTTCTCCATGAAACAATGGAACTGCTTGAGGGAATGGAAAAAGAGGCCGAGCATGAATTGCGCGGCATGCATGAGGCGAATACAATTTTCGCAACTCAGACCAAGCCTAATCTTCATTCAGTGCAGGAATTACTAGCAGAGGCGCGGCATACAGTTGATGAATACATGATGACCGACGAGGCAATGATTGCCGCTGCCTCTAAAATCAATATGGCTGTTATTGTCATAAGTGTCATTGCCCTCGGTGTTGGTTTGATGCTTGCATTTTTCATGAGCCGGTCCATTACAGTACCTTTGGCGGCAACTGTTGACATGATTAAAGAGATGTCAAAAGGGCACTTGACCAGAAGATTACAATTAAATCGTGGTGATGAGTTAGGTGAGATGGCCGACGCAATGGATAATTTTTCTGATGACCTTGAAAAAGACACTGTCGGTGCTCTCACGAAACTCGCTAATGGCGACCTTACTTTTGACGCAACACCGAAAGATGATGCGGATGCAATTGGTAAT
>WTAT01000549.1 GCA_013139415.1 Desulforhopalus sp. | reverse complement strand
AACTGAGTACTCCTGAAAGCCTGTCATTCAGTTCAATACCCCCTTGTGGGGTGTTGTAGGGGACTGATCGTGGAGATCCTACATGGCCTGTTGGTGCTGACGGTGGTTCACACTCTGGCAGCCGTATCTCCGGGCCCAGATTTTGTCTTTTTTTATCCTTGGCCTCTCTCCTGATATGCCACTGTATCAGATCACAACTATTGGCCTCTTGATCATGCTGATGCAATTGTGCTGTGGTTTTCTTTTTTTGTATTCGCTCGATATCCATTCAATCTGTCTACGGAATTAAAGCTCGGCTGGATGCAATATTTAGCAGGTGATTATTCGTTGCTTGCCACTGTATCGCGTAGTATGTGCTCTTTTGTGGCCAGTTGCAAGGTGCCTTGCCAGGATTGATTCTGCTCTGAGACGACAGCTCATTCAGTAAAGAGAATTGAAGCACAGTGATATTTCAGTGCATATTATGCTATTAACTGATTAATATTATTATGTGAGGGCAGCGGAACAGGAATTGCTTTGTAAGAAAAGGAGAAGGAAATGGCCAAGTTTATCGATCAACCAATGGTAATAGAAGCTGTCGGCAATAAACCGAAAATAATAGAAGAGTATATCGGTGCCGTAAACTCTGATAACGAAGAACTCAGTATAGCCCTTATGCGAAGTCCTTCGGGCTGGGTTGAACCTGGTCAGACGCCGGAGTTTTCTGAATATACGATAGTCCTGAAAGGTATGTTGCAGGTCACAACCGAGAAGCGGGTGTATGAGGTGAGGGCTGGACAGGCTATAATCGTCAACGCTGGGGAGTGGGTTCAGTACAGTACTCCTTCTGAGGAAGGTGCAGAATATTATGCGATGTGCCTTCCTGCATTCACTGCAGCTGCAGTGCACAGGGATAAAGAATGATACGGCTTTTATCAGTTGGAAGAGAAAATATTCGAAATGGAGAACTCCATAAATAGAGCGCTACTTATTGTAGATATGCAAAATGATTATTTTCCCGGCGGTAAAATGGAGCTTGTAGGGATAAAGGAGGTCAGTGAAAATGTTGGTCTGGTGCTGGCAATGTTTCGCGCCAAAGAGCTGCCGATATTTCATATCCAGCATCTGTCGCTCAACCCGGGATCCACTTTAATAGACTCCGAGGGGGTATTGAACTGAATCCTGGCTTACCTCCCGTTTACCGCAGGTCGATGTATTCTTCTTTTTAGAGTAGTGGTCCAGAATTATTTTTCATATCACAAAAGCTCTTTTTCCCTGCCATTGACAAAACACTATCTCATCGCAAACATACTATTTATACACCCCAATTTGAGATTCGCATGTTTTTAAAGGCGTTCTGTTAGGAGGCAGTGCCGGGAATCTCCAAAGGCCGGGGTTCTATCGCCGGCGATTACAAGTTTCAGTGATTGCATGCAATATATATATTGATTTTGAAGGAGGAAATTCCATGAGTCATACATTACCTGATTTACCATATGCGTATGATGCACTTGAACCATATTTCGATGCTCAGACTATGGAAATACACCATACAAAGCATCATCAGACTTATATTGACAAACTGAATGCGGCTATAAAAGGAAACGCTTCACTTGAGAACCTCAATGTAGAACAGTTGGTAAGAAATCTTGGGGAGGTACCTGAAAAGATCCGCACACCGGTCCGCAACCACGGAGGAGGACACGCTAATCACAGCTTTTTCTGGCCAATTCTAAAAAAAGATGTTGTTGCTGCCGGCCCTGCCGTTGAAGCCATAGCTCAAATTTTTGGTAGCCTTGACGGTTTTAAGGAAAAGTTCTCCAACACTGCTGCCCTGCTTTTTGGTAGTGGCTGGACCTGGTTGGTGTATGATAAAGGGCATCTTGATATCGTGACCACTGCCAACCAGGATAGTCCACTCAGCACGGGAAGAACTCCCCTGCTTGGTTTGGATGTGTGGGAACATGCCTATTATCTGCGTTATCAGAACCGCAGGCCTGAGTATATTGCTGCATTTTTCAATATAATCAACTGGGAAAAGGTCAACGAACTCTATCTGGCTGCAAAGTCATAAAGGTGGTACTTAGCAAGTATTCAGTAAATAAACAGTAAATAAAAGGCCGTATCTCCATCGTGGGGAGTACGGCCATTTATTTGATGTTACATGAGGACATGTTTGGCAATCGAGTCCAAAAGTACGGCACCCTTATTTTTGGGGAATCTCCCGTGGATCAGTCATGTTTTCCGGCTTCAACATATCATCAAGCTGTTCCTGAGACAAAAGGCCTTTTTCAAGTACTAAATCATAGACATTACCTCCTGTTTTGAGCGCCTCCTTGGCAATCGCAGCCGATTGTTCATAGCCGATGACTGGTACCAGGGCGGTAATAAGGCCAATACTTTTTTCCACATAGCCCCTGCAGATATCACGATTGGCTTCAATATTAATGATACAGCGCGAAGCCAGTGTGATACAGGCATTTTTAAGAATCATCATACCGTGCAGCAGGTCGTAGGCTATAATTGGCTCAGCCATACAAAGCTCAAGCTCGCTTGCCTCAGCAGCCATAGATACCACGCTATCGTAGCCCATGACCTGGTAGCAAACCTGGTTGACCAATTCGGGGATAACCGGATTGACCTTTCCCGGCATGATGGAAGAGCCGGGCTGCATCGCGGGGAGGTTGATTTCGTTGAGCCCGCAGCGTGGCCCGGAGGACATCCAGCGGAGATCGTTGCAGACTTTTGAGATCTGCACTGCCGATCTTTTTAGAGTAGCAGACATTTGTACAAAAGTTCCGGCGTTCTGGGTAGCCTCGACAAGGTTTTTTGCTCGACGAAGCTTAAATCCGCTGACCTCTGAGAGTTTCTTGGTTACCAGGTTGGCATAGCCGGGAGGACTGTTTATTCCGGTGCCGATGGCAGTTGCTCCCATATTTATATCAAGAAATTCAAATGCCGCTCGTTCAATGGCTTTTATTGCACTCTCGATCATCACGGCGTAGGCGCTGAATTCCTGGCCAAGCGTCATAGGCACAGCATCCTGATTTTCGGTACGACCCATTTTCAATACGTCTGAAAACTCATCAGCTTTCTTTTCCAGGGAATCCTTTAACTCTTCCATGGCACGTACCAGGTCGCGATTGGACAGTAGTACGGCGAGTTTGATGGCTGTTGGGTAGGCATCATTGGTCGATTGAGAGCAATTAACATGGTCGTTTGGATGGAGGTGTTCATACTCGCCTTTATGGAAGCCCATCAGCTCAAGGCCGCGATTGGCGATAACCTCGTTGGCGCACATATTTGTAGAAGTTCCTGCACCGCCCTGGAACATGTCGACGGTGAAATGTTCGTGAAGTTTGCCATCAAGAAGTTCGTCGCAGGCGGTACAGATTGCCTTGTTCTGTGCGTCATTAAGAACGCCCAATTCATTGTTGGCAATGGCCGCTGCCTTTTTGACCATGGCCAGGCCTTCAATCAGGTGTTCAAAGTTACTGACAAAAACACCGGAAATAGCAAAGTTCTCCATGGCACGCTTGGTTTGTACGCCATAATAGACATGGTCGGAGAGTTCTCGCTGACCAAGTGAATCGTGCTCTAAGCGAAAGCCACTCACGGTCACCTGGGCATCTTTTTGGGCGCGATGTAATTCTTTGGAAAGGACACGTAGTCTTCGGTTAATGCCGACAGCAACCCGAGCCATGATGCGGTAGAAAAGCTCTGGTTTGCTCTCTTTATATGCTGCTATCTTTTCTACGGACATCTGCCAGATAGTTGCACCGTTACGTGTGTAGCCGCCATTGGTGTGGGAATCACTTTCCAGAAAAGCACCTTCGCTGATCAGAGCACCTGCTACCATGGTACCGACATGCCGGGATGATCCGTGGAGTCCCCGCACCAGTTCCACATCACCCTCAAAGAGAATCCCAGCCCATTGACGAGGAGTTGATTCATGAAAGAGCCATTCGTTTGGCTTATAAGTGCACTGCTCTCCTTCTGAGAAAAAGGCTGTCAGGTCTTCTACACTGATACCAGTGCCTTTTGCTGCTTGTTTGATTATTCTTTTATCTATTTCCATTGTAGGTTCTCCCAAAATAGTAGCTGATTGTTACAAGATTAATCCACCAAAGACAAAACCAAGCATTACGGCTGTTGCAATGGTTACTGTACCAGGGATAAGAAAAGGGTGATCGAAGACATATTTACCGATTCGGGTTGAACCGGTATCATCAAACTCAACTGCAGCCAATAATGACGGATAGGTCGGTAGCACAAAAAGAGCACTTACTGCTGCGAAAGCGGCGATTGCTGCAATTGGGCTGACACCGAGTGCCAGGGCTGCGGGCATGAGGGCTCTTGTTGTGGCCGCCTGGGAATACAGCAGCATTGAGGCAAAAAATAGCACAACTGCCAACATCCATGGTTTTGACTCAAGAAGGTTGCCGGCAAAAACATTGATTTCGTCAATATGTGCGGTTACAAAGGTGGTTCCCAGCCATGCAACACCAAGAACACAGACGCAGGCACTCATGCCGGATTTAAAAGTGGGAGCGTTGAGGATATTTTTTGACTCAACTTTGCAAAAAAAGGTGATCAGGGTGGCGGCCGCGAGCATAAAAGAAATGATTGCATGGTCGCGGGCCAGTATCGGTTCCTTGATAAGACCGACAGTATCGCTGATGGCTGTGGCGTAGAAGACAACACCGATAATCGCAATACCAAAAATTAACACAGATAGTTTTGCTTCGGGAGGTATCACTTTTTCCGTTTGGCTTTTAGGCTCCATCGAAACCAGACCTTTAGCCAGGCGCTCCTGATAGATTGGATCGTCTTTGAGGTCTTTGCCCATGAAATTACTGACAACCGCGCCAACCATCACTGCAAGAAAACTACTGGGGATAGCTATCATGAGCAGCTGTACATAATCGACACCTACCTTTTCAAGCTCAGTAGAGAAAAACACCACTGCCGCAGAGATTGGTGAGGCAGTAATCGCAATTTGTGAAGCAACTGTAGCGATTGCAAGCGGACGAGACGGTCTGATTCCTTCGCGTTTGGCAACTTCTGCGATGACCGGCAGGGTCGAGAATGCGGTGTGCCCGGTACCTGCGAACATAGTCATGACGTAGGTGACGATAGGTGCGAGAAAAGTGATATATTTGGGGTTACTTTTCAGTACCTTTTCTGCCAGATGTACCAGGTAGTCCAGGCCTCCGGCCTCCTGCATTGCAGCAATTGCAGCGATAACGCCCATGATGATAAGAATAACGTCTGTTGGGATGGCTCCTGGTTTCAGGTTGAAGACAAATGCTAATACCAGAACCCCGAAACCACCGGCGAAACCTATTCCGATGCTTCCCAACCTTGCCCCAAGCCAGATAAAAAATAGTACAACTATCAATTCAACGATCCACATTGCTTATCTCCTTTTTTATGATGGTGAGGCTGTAAATCACTCTGGCAGTTGGTAGGTTCCTTTAAGTTCTTTGGCGTATCCACCGACAGCAGTGACATCGTTTGCTGAATGGGCTGACATGGAAGACCATTTAAAGTGAATCGAACCAGTGATGCCGGATGCAGCCCCAGTGCCACCAACAATCTTACCGGTAACACTGCTTCCCTCGGTTAGTGTTTCACCCTGAAGAGTTACATAGATTTCCTGGCCTTTAAGGCCATGCCAGACACAGCGTGCATTGCTTCCAACTTCACTATCTGCAAGACCTATACACTCGGCCCAATAGTCATGTTCTTTGCCGATGTCATTTTTGAGATTGACATGTCCAGCCAGTCTAAAGAGTGCAACATTTCTATTTTCACCAAAAGAAAGTGCTTCTTTAGAGCCGTTGGCAACCCAGGTACCTAAAAAAGTTTGAGGTTCCGCAGCATATCCAGGTTCAATGAAGTTCATAGGAGCAATAAGACTTGCATTGGCACAAAGTACAAAGAGCAACACTAAATAGTTTTTTCTAACCATGATTAACCCCTCCGATAGTAAAACGATTATAGGCCGAAAATAATTTTGATAAACCGGATTAACAATGTTCTGCGACTATTAATATTTATATAAAATAAATAATTTAACTAAGCACTCATTCAGAGTAAGATTAATTCATTTAATCAAATCAATAAGATTAATACGATTCTAAGAATTAACAAATAATTTTCCAGGTATTCTGCAAGAAAAACAAAAAACAACTATCAAGTGATGGATAGCAATATGTCTAATACCCCACAAGGGGTAAGGCACTAATGAAAGAAGTTCAACTGCTTGGTGTTCACCCCTATATAATTTCACTGCTTGAAGCAGGAAATCGATGTTTTTTGGGCGGAGTTGTTACTGATTATGGGGAACTGCATTCTTTACTGGATACCTTAATCTGTCTTCGTTACAGTATTGTCCATGCTCTTATCATAAATTGAGC
>WTAT01000487.1 GCA_013139415.1 Desulforhopalus sp. | reverse complement strand
GCTTTCGATCACTGGACCGAGAAGCTAGGGACGTTCCTTGACAAGAACAGTGCCAAATAATTCATCCTATTATCCTGGCTGGTTACTAATTGTCATAATGTCTGGAATTATCACGTTTATTAATATTGGTTTTGTAGATAACTTCTTCCAGTTGTGGTTTAAGGCATTTGCAATAGCGATTTCCAATCGCTTTACCGCTGGTGTTATTTCTGTTTCCAGTGGCACAAAAAATAGCGGATAAGATTACAGAATGAGGTTAGCTTATTAAGGATAATAAGCGGCAATCATTTTAGAATAAGCATGGTTCCTTTTCACTCTGCCACACTTGTTTTTTAAATGACCGTTGGTGTTCGATGATAGGAGGAATATGATATGGCTGTAATTGAAACATTCATAGATTATAAGCTTGATTTGACAGTGCACACTGTCTCTGGCAATTTAACAACACAAGAAATACTAGACAAACTAGAAACCTACTATCAAGGTAGGCCTACGCAACGAATATTATGGAATTTCAGAAATGCCACCTGGGTAAATATTACCAGTGATGAACTAAGAAGAACTGTTAAGGAAGCAAAAAAATATTCTAGAAAGGGAGGGAAAACAGCATTGGTTTTCTCTAAGGATATAGATTTTAGAATTGGTAGAATGCTTGAAGTCTTTGCCCAGTTTGAAGAGTACGATTATGACTTTGGTAATTTTCGAAGTATAAAAGATGCAAAAAAGTGGCTTAGTTCAAGACTTCAGTTAAGTTAAAAAGAAATTCGAGCGTTGCTTGATGCCCGTAATGGATGAAAAACAAGCTCAAACAGGCTTAAGCTCATATCTCGTACTCCTGCCTTTTGCTGAACCTTTCCGCAGAACACCTTTTTTTTCAAGGTCAGCCAGGTCACGGCTGGCAGTGACCTTACTGCCCTTTGTCATACCAGCATATTTTCGCGTTGTCATGCCACCCTCGAATCTGTCTCCGTCATCGAGAAGCCGGTTAAGCATTTTTTGTTGCCGCGTATTCAAGGCGGTGTCTGCATGATGAGTCCAGAAAGAAGACTTCTGCACAACCTGCCTGACCAGCCAGCTTGATTCAGCCAGAGCAGCATGCAGCGTTTGTAAAAACCATTCTAGCCACTCCGTGATATCAAGACCATTTTTCCCTGATTTCTCCAGGATAGAATAATAGCCCTTTTTATCCAGGCTGACATGTTTGGAAAAGGAAATAATTTGCATCAGCAGAGGGGAATTTCGGGATAAGAGATAATCGGTTATGGCTCTGCCTATTCGACCATTTCCATCATCAAAAGGATGAATCATAATAAACCACAGATGAGCTATTGCCGCTTTAATAAGCATATCGTCATTGGTGTCAGTATTGACCCAGGACAAAAAGCGGTTCATTTCATCATCAACACTGTTTCCTGGAGGAGCTATATAATGAACTTTCTCTCCATTGACCGGCCCTGAGACAATCTGCATCTCCTCTTCCCCTCTGAAGCAACCGGTACGGATATGGTGAAGGCCGGAATAGCCGGTTGGAAACAGAGCAGCATGCCAACTAAAAAGAATATTTTTGGTGAGAGCCCCCTTGTTATCCCGAGCATCTAACAGTATGGCAATAAGATTATCCGTACGGTTGTTTGAATCATCATGCATGACAGGCAAACCAAGCCGTTTCCGTACGGACGCCCGAACCGAGCTGCGACGAAGAATCTCACCTTCTATGGCTGATGTTTCAAGGGCATCATCAGTGAGAACCCGTGATCTGGCTTCAAGTAGGTCACCAGCCAAAGCGCGGCACGTCATATTAAGCTCACCTATTTTTCTGGATAGTGCCGCAATTTCAACCAGCAAAGCCTTTGCGTTGTAATAAAAACCAGGCCAACCGGGATGTTGCCATATCCATTTGAGATGTGATTGCATGGTCTAATCGTATCATAAATTATGCGATTAAGCCATTTTTCACATAACTTCATCCGAATAAAAGCAATTCCTGCCTGGAAATGGTTATTAATGTAAGTTACATTATCAACAAGCAGATGGCGCAAGCCTGGAGATTCTACCAGAATATCGCGTATAATTCTGACCAGACCATGTTGTCAATCAGCAATGAATAAATTTATTCATTGCTGATTGACAACATAAAGCGTGCTTGCAATACGCCAAAGAGATGCATTTAAGAATGCCATTATTCCTGCTCAAAAAGTCTCTCAAATCGATCGTCCAACACACTCAAATATTTTCTTTTCATCTCCGCTGACAGAAAACTAGTTGCAAGCAATGCTTCCCACGACTTACGAAGCTGTTTGAGCTCCAACAATACTTTGTCAATAATCCGATTTGTCAATTGCAACCGATCTCGCCCAAAATAATCGACGAAATCTTGCTGTTTTAATCCATTTTTTTTCCCATTTAACGGCAAGGCCAGTTCTTCTTCAGGTCGAGGCAGAACAATGGTTGTATTGAGCAGGTCATAGGCTGGAGAAAGTGCAATAACGTCATCTTTATAGATAACAGAAAAATTTTTCAGATGCATATCTTCATTACCAACCAGGAAACAAAACAGAGTCAGACGGAACAATTTGAGTTTCTCAACAGCTGGAAAAGTACAGTATTTATCAATCAAACCAGCAACCTTCTCCATGCTTGATCGATATTTTGTGTCACGGGATAATTCCGCAAGCTGGGCAAAATCTTCGACATGAATTTTAGCTTTGCGACCGTTCCGATCAAACCGACGAATAAAATAAGTCAACTCCTGGCCGCGTCCGTAAAGTAGGCCATGCAGAGGCACTTCAATTCCAGCCAGATGAGCAAATCGCATAGTGAGATCCTCATTCTCTGGCACTTCAAGGTATTCTGCAACCTGTGGTTTCAGGATATAACGCCCATCCCGATCTACAAGGTCAAATTGTTGCTTTTTTATATTCAATCGTGCAGACAGCTTAGGCTGCACACCCTGGATGGACATCTTGTCTGAACGTGCTGCAGCTTCGAGGCGTAATTCCCGAGCAGAAAACGGTAATTCTTTTAGTCCTTTCAGGCTTCTGGAGAGAAGCTGCAATCCTTTTGCCGAATATCGCCCGTCACAAGCTTGGTAAGTAATAGGACAACGATTCATAAGTGGTTACTTTCCACTGGATGTTCCCGCACAGTTACAGCGCCAACGGTATCCGAACCAACCAACAGCAACTGGCCAAAATGATCATTACGATCAAGTTTTTTCTGCCGCAACAAAGCCTCGAGTTGAAAACCCTCAGGTAGCAAGCCATCAAAAAATGGGGGAAAGCTGTCAAACTCAAAAGCTTTGTTCCGTACGGGCATAGTCTGCGATATTGGTGGTCCTGCATAATCAGGTGAATAGGAAAAGCGATACCCGCCTCCAGTTTGCAACTGAATAAGCTGCCCAGCTATCGTATCCTGAAAAAAAACATCAGCAATCTGCATCTGGATACTCCTTTAAAAAACTTTCCCGGAGCGGACTTTGAAAGGTAACTTCAATGTTAAGCACTCGCAGAACTTTAAAGAGGTTATCTAAACGTACCCCTTGCTTACCGTTTTCCAATTCATAAACCATATTTTTACCAACACCAGCCATTTCAGCAAGTTCAAGTTGCGTTAATCCGCTACGTTTTCTATGGAATAGAATAATATTTGCCAACTGATTCATCATGGAATCCCTGTTTAATGGGAAAAAGAACTGTTTATGATAAAAATATAACATCGCACACTCAAAAAAACAATATTTTCCCCATTAGTAGGGAAAATTTTGGCTAAAATACAAACAACACAGTTTGTTTCCCTAAAAAATATCGTACTTTCCCTTCAAACAGGGAATTTGTTTGAGCTGACTGCCAGATACGATTTTTGTGGCAATCATTTATGATTCATGTTTTTTAAGTAGTGATTATTATTGACCTGATCGTTTTGTACAGCTTATGTCTGCGTTAGAAAACGTTCTACCGTCAACTTTATATGCTTTCTGTGCTGTATCTGATCCAGACAAACAATTTCCATGACCGTCGAAATATATATTACCATTGCTATCCTTGCTGTTACCTTTGGGATGCTCCTGCTGACCAGAATATCGCCTGTGGCAATTTTTGTCGGCGCCCGGACCATGACTATTACCTGTGAACTTGCCCCTTTGCAGGAGAGGCTGAAAGGATTTTCCAATTCCGGTGTGTTGACCATTGGCGCCCTGTTTATGGTGGCG
>WTAT01000300.1 GCA_013139415.1 Desulforhopalus sp. | reverse complement strand
TCTCAATTTGCGATCCATTGACTCTCGATGCCGTGGAGATGATCGAAGGAAGAACACTCATAGCACTTGCTGTGGGCTTGAACAAAATCCGGCTTATCGACAATACAATTCTGGAGGTCTGATTTTCTCAGAAGGTAGTGGTGTAGAGGACATTGAATTGTCAGAGAGCGGAAAAAAGAGTCGTTCGAACAAAAAAAACACAGGTTGAAATAAGGATATATTTTGAAAGACCATGAAATTACAAAGACGCTCGTCTCGGAAGACGAAGTGAAAAAGACGGTTCAGCGGCTTGGGGCGGAAATTACCACCCATTATGGACAGCTTGACAAAGAACTTATAGTCATCGGCTTGTTGCGAGGGTCTTTTATTTTTATGGCCGATCTGGTGCGGCAGATAAAAATCCCTCTGGTTGTTGATTTTTTGACCCTCTCAAGTTATGGAGATGGCACTGTAAGCACTGGAGATGTCAAGGTTGTTATGGATCTCGACTCATCTATTGAGGATCGGGATGTACTGCTGGTGGAAGATATTGTCGATACCGGCAGAACTTTCAGCAAGGTGATCCGGATGATGGGGAACCGAAATCCCCGTTCCTTGAAAATCTGCACATTTCTCAATAAACCTGAGGCCCGAGTGGTCGATATAAAAATTGATTTCTGTGGAGTGGATATTCCCAACGAGTTTGCTGTTGGTTACGGTCTTGACTATGCGCAACGGTATCGGAATCTCCCCTATGTTGGGGTTCTGAATCCTGGTTGAGCGAAATATGTTCTAGCCCGTATTTCTCATGAGCATTTTTGTGAAAATCGTAAGAAAAGTATAATTCCAAAGAATTGAAGAGAATTACCTATATCTGGAATTTCAACAAAAATGCTCACCAAAGGTCAGCTCATCCGGAGCCATCTTCTTTAGTATTTTGGCAGTAAAAATAGTTTACTATGATTTACCGCCAAAAACTTTGAACATGACACCGCCTGAACTGATAAGAAATACGGGCTATCCCAGAAGTCGGATCAACACGGTGCTCAGCCATGGGAAATAGGTGATAATAAGCAGAGTAATGAGCAACAGGCCGAGAAACGGTAAAGTAGCGCGGTAGAGTTCCGTCACCGGTCGCTCAAAGCGGTAGGACGCGAGAAAGAGGTTCAGCCCTACCGGAGGGGTGCAGTAGCCGATCTGTAAATTGGTGAGAAAAATAATCCCCAAATGAATGGGATTGATGCCATAGCCTTCTGCTATCGGCAGAATCAAAGGCACAATCAGGACCAGAGCGGAGAAGATGTCCAGCATCGCTCCGACGATGAGAAGGAAGATGTTTAAGAGCAGCAAAAAGGTGTATTTGCTATCGATATAGCTTTGAATAAAATCGAACAACCGGGACGGTATCTGCTGATCGATCAGATAGTTGGTTGAGGCCATGGAGGCCGCCAGGATGACCAGTATCCCCCCAAACAGCACCATGGATTTACTCATAATGGCCGGCAGGTGTCTGAGTGATATATCCCGGTGTATACATACCTCTACCACCAGCACATAGAAGGCTGTGACGGCAGCCGCTTCACCGGGGACAAAAATCCCGCCATAGATACCTCCGAGCAGAATAACCGGCAGGGGGAGTTCCCAAGCAACTTCCCGCAGACCCTGTCAGGTCTCCCTTGCGCTGTAGCTTACTCTGGTGATGCGAGGTGGACTTTTCACCAGTGCATAGCCCATCAGTAACAACAGCATGAGAATGCCCGGCAGTATGCCCGCCAGAAAGAGATGGTCGATCCTTGATTCGGCGATGACACCGTAGAGGATGAGCGGCAGACTGGGGGGAAAGAGCAAGCCGAGGCTGCCAGAAGAGGTAATAAGCCCCATGGAAAATTGATCTCCGTAGCCATCTTCCAGTAACGCCGGCAACAGCAGACCGCCGAGAGCAAAGATAGTAACCCCAGAAGCGCCTGTAAAAGCGGTGAAGATGGCGCAGACGATGAGAGTGATGATTGCAAGGCCACCCGGCAGCCAACCGAGAAAAATCTGTGAAAAATGGAGCATTCGGCTGGGAGCTTTGCTTTCTGAGAGCAAAATGCCTGCAAAAATAAAGAGCGGCAGGGATACCAAAAGAGGAGTGTCGGCCAGTCGGGACATCTCGATGATCACCACTGAGATATCAATATCTGCAGAGTAGAAAGAGAGCAGGGCTAAAGCGCTGATGACCAGGAAAAGCGGAGACCTGAACAGAGCCAGGCAGAGTATCAGGATTTTCAGGGTGTTCATGGTCAGTTGCCGGCAGCCTGTAGACTTGGGGTGAAAAGGATTTTAATCTGCACCAGGAGCAGTAGAAGATATTTAAGGGTAATGAGACCAAAGGCTATAGGAAAGATACTGTTCCAGAACCAGAGGGGCAACGACAGGGGACCGGAACCGCCGAACTCGATCTCACTGAGAAGAAAGCGCCATCCGGCCCAGGTCAGTCCCGCGGAGGCCAGGGTGCAGAACAGGTGTGTTATGAGGGTGACCCAGGGGTCAATTTTTTTAGGAAGATAATTTCCGGTAATATCCAGTGCAATGTGTTTACCCTGGCCGGTGGCGGAAACCGCGCCGAGAAGTCCACACCAGAGCACCAGATAGCGCAGAAGTGGGTCCGCCCAGAATAGGCCGCTTGCAAAAAAGGTGCGCAGGATAATCTGCAAACAGGCAAGGAGGATCATCGCAGCAAGCAGCAGGCTGAGAATCACACTCTCCCCTTTGTCGAGCAAACGCAATACCGGATGAGTCGGAAATAATCTACCTGGTTCAATCAATGAGCGATCTCCCCGGGACCGGTCGTTTTATCGCGGAATTCTTTACGCAGCCCAACTGTCTGGTCATAGATAGCTTTGGAAACCGAGCCAGGGACCAGTGATTGAACGGCTTCTTCCCTCTTGCTGCGCAATATCTGTACAGTTTCCTTGTCAACTTTGAGGAATTCAGTGCCCCGTTCTGTCAATACCCGTCTGGATTCGCTGTTACTTTCCCTGGTTTTTTCAAGAAGGACCGGGAAGTGGATTTTTGCCGCCGCCTGGATTACATTACGGTGCTTTTCCGGAAGCCTGGCGAACTTTTTACCGTCGAGGGCAAAGACACCGTAGGCATAGCCATAGGGGACGTCGGCTATATAGCGGGCCTTGGTAAACCATTGAAGGACAATAGAGCCGTAGAAAGAGTTATAGACTGTTTCGACAAGGCCACTCTGTAGGGAAATAAGGACATCCGGGATCGAGAGTGCAATCGGTGAAATGCCGAGAGCGGCAAGATACTTCTCGGAAACCGGATCACCCGCGGGGCTCCAGTTTTTTGAATTTTTGAGACTTTCAAAGGAGGATATGGGCTGCGTTGACATGGCGTAAATAAAACCGACCTCGGTCATGGCAATAAATTCCAGTCCTTTTTCACGGAACCGTTCCCTGAAGGTGGGAATCAATCCTTCCTTTACATAATCGACCTCTTCATAGGACTCGAAAAGAAAGGGAATAGCCAGGACTCTGAAGT
>WTAT01000569.1 GCA_013139415.1 Desulforhopalus sp. | reverse complement strand
AGGCGAGCCCGAGCATCTGGTGGCCGAGACATATACCGAAGATTGGTTTTTTACCAAGGAGCTCTTTGATCGTGTCGACCACTCCCTCAACCCCCTCCGGATCACCTGGACCGTTGGAGAGAAAAATGCCGTTCGGGTTCATAGCCAAAACAGTTTCGGCGGTAGTTGTTGCGGGCACGACCTGAACCTGGCAACCCTTTTCCGTTAATAGGCGGAGTTGGTTGAATTTAATGCCGAAGTCAAAGGCCACGACCTTAAATGGATTGTCCATGCCGGTCTGGGCTGTGGTGAAATCGGTTCCGGGTACAGGGCGGTTATCGGCCCAACCGTAGTGTTCCGTGCAGGTCACCCTTTTTACCATATCCTGACCGATTAAGCCTGGCCATTCATTAGCCCTTTTTACCAGGGAGAGATGGTCCAGATCGCGGGTGGACACGATACCCTTCATGGCGCCTTTGGTGCGGATATGTCTGACCAGTGCTCTGGTATCAAAGCCCTCTACTCCCAGCACTCCATACTCTTTGAGGAAATCGGCAAGGGGTTGAGTTGAGCGATGATTGGAGGGGTAGGGATTATATTCTTTCACCAGAAACGCCATGGGATGTACGGCAGCCGATTCCATGTCTTCGGGATTCACTCCATAATTACCTATCATCGGGTAGGTCATGGTGACAATCTGCCCGGTATAAGATGGATCTGTAAGAATTTCCTGGTAACCGCTGAGGGAAGTGTTGAAAACGATCTCGCCTACCGCCTCGCCGTGACCGGTAAATGAGCGTCCTTCAAAGATGGTCCCGTCTTCCAGGGCGATAAGTGCTTTCATGGCAATGTCTTTCCTTTATTAGTGCCGATGTTTGTCGATGGTAACTTTATGGCTTTTGAAGAATGAAAGGAGGATTAATCCGAGTACTTTTCAATGTATGCTGCACTTCCGGGCATCAGTTTTGATCTTTTGGGTCTGGCATCTGTGCCCTTCGATTCATCCCGAGTGAGTGGAGGGGGCTATCTTATATCCCTCTTGAATGTGCTGACAAAACTTCAATATATAATCTAATTCAGCCTGTTTCGTCAACTGTAAACGGTTGACTTAATGCTGGCCAGGTTTTCAGGTGGTCGCAGTGATGAATTGAAAAAAATCAGAAAGGTAGAAAGAATCGATAAGGAAATGATGAAGTTTAAGTATTGCTGATTGATTTGCTAAGTATAATTGATTAATATTCTGGGTAATCTTTTTGGGAGATGCGATGCTTTCGATTGTGATGTGAGGTGCCAGGAGGTGAAACCGGTATTGATGTGTCAAGTTATTAAACGTGGTTGAATCAATTTCTGCAGAGGAGGAAAATGAACAGTATCAGGAGCTCTAATAAGATGAAAATACTCGTAGCAAATCGTGGTGAGATTGCCATCCGCCTTATCAGGGCCATACAGGAACTGGGCTATGAGGCCATTGCCGTCTATGAAACTCCAGATGAGATGTCCCGGCATATTCGAATTGCCGATGAGGCAATTTTGCTGGGCGACGGTCCACGTTGTGATTACCTGAATATTGAAAAAATCATTCGGGCTGCGAAAAAATCCGGTGCCTGCGCCATACATCCAGGCTATGGATTCCTGGCTGAAAATCCGGTCTTTGCAAAGGCCTGTGCGACAGAAGGAATTGTATTTATCGGCCCTACAACAGAAGTCATTTATAATCTTGGCAACAAGGTTATCGCCAGGAAAATCATGGCCGAGGCTGGTATCCCCATGGTTCCAGGGAGCCAGAACCTGAAACAGGGGAAAGAGGGGATTGCCGATGCCCTGGCATTTGCGGCAGAATACGGCTACCCCATAATGTTGAAAGCCACTTCCGGGGGAGGTGGCCGTGGAATCAGAAGAATCGAAACAGATGCCGATATGAAGGAGCAAATTCCGGTGGCACGGGCTGAGGCTCTTGCCGCCTTTAATGACGATTCTGTCTATCTTGAGAAAGTGGTTATCAACCCTAAACATGTTGAAGTACAGATCCTGGCGGACAGTGGGGGGAAGACTGTCCATCTCGGGACGCGGGATTGTTCCATTCAGCGCCGCAATCAGAAACTCATTGAGATTGCTCCCTCGATGATCAAAAACAAGAAACTGCTGGACGATATTTGCGAGACGGCAGTTCGGGCCGCAAAGGCAGCAAACTATCTGAATGCTGGGACTGTTGAGTTCCTGATTGACCATGAGCAGAACTACTATTTCATGGAAATTAATACTCGTGTTCAGGTGGAACATACGGTCACCGAGATGATTACGGGTATTGATATTGTCAGAAATCAGATCAACATTGCTTTTGGTAAACCGCTGTCTTTTTCCCAGGATGATGTGCAGATTCGCGGGCATGCAATCGAAGTCCGCATCAATGCAGAAGACCCTAAAAATGACTTTATGCCGGAAGGAGGAAAAAAGGTCTCAGTCTATAGATCGACGGGTGGCTTTGGCGTTCGTCTCGACGGCTTTGTTTACCAGGGATATATCATTCCCGAAGTATATGATTCCCTGCTTGTCAAACTGACGGTACATGGATTTACCTGGGATGAAACGGTGGGAAGATTGAAACGCTGTCTGAAAAACTTTGCCATCAGGGGACCGAAAACAACGATTCCGTTCTATGAAAACATTGCCAGGGACAAGGATTTTGTGAACGGGGATTTTGATACCTCTTATATAGAGACTCATCCCCATATTTTCTATTATGACGATGATAGCAGTGAAGTGGGTAAACTGGCCAGACTCATCGCCGAAATTCATTATTCCAAGGAAAACCCGTTCGCCAGGTAAACTTATACCCCACAAGGGGGTACTGAAAAGAGCACCCCTCAGGTAAGCGACAGACTCCGAGGGGGTATTGAACTGAATGACAGGAAATCTGGAGTAAGGCACTAACCCCGCCAAAAAGCTTTGCGGGATAAGTTCCTTCACGAAATAATTTTCTTGTAAAAAACACAAGAAAATTATTTCTAAGTCACTAAAGGACTGACTATGACACGAATTACCCAGGGTACTCCCGCTAAAGAAATCGTCAATACACTACGTAATGCCAAAGGATATTACATAACCAATACGGCAAGGGATCTGTCCCAATCGGACTTTAAAAATCGGATCCTTCTCCATACCGACCTGATGGCGGCAGAAAATCGTGACAAGGCCGGCTATTTTTCGCTGGAGATTACCGGTGGCGCGTCTATTCATGTAGACATTATGAGAAAACAAGTTGATCCGTTTCTGAAACTGAAGAAACTGAGAGAAAGCATGCCGCACACCATGTTTCAGACCCTCTGTCGGGGGGTGAATCTTTTTGGCTATCGCCCTTATCCGCAGAATGTCATCCGTTTTACGGTTCGGGAGTTTGCCAAATATGTCGATGTCTGGCGGACCTTTGATTTTCTGAATTATGTACCCAATATGCATGCGGTGTTTGAAGAAGTTGGCAAGGCCGGAAAACTCAATGAACCCAGCATTTGTTTTTCGACCGGACCTGAACATACCAATGCATATTATGTGGCAAAAGCAGGGGAACTCATCGATGTGACCGGCAGAGAAATTACCCTGTGTATCAAAAATCATGGAGGCTTGGGTACCCCGACGAGGATAGGGGAACTGGTTGATGCTCTGAAACAGAAGTATCCAGACGTTCCTCTCCATTATCATGGCCATAATACCGATGGCAATGACGTAGGCAGGATTGTCGAAGCAGTGAAAAACGGGGCTTCAATAATTGATGGTGCCGACTTTGCTTTTACCGGTTACTACGGGCCACCACCGATTTTAACTGTGGTCCAGACCCTGAAAGAATTTGGTTTTCAGGCAGAGGGACTCGACGAAGATGCGCTCATTGAAACTTCAGAGGTTATCCGCGATCAGCGCCAGTATTACGAACAGTTCGAGTCACAGATCAAGGGCTTTCAGCCGACTGTCCAGATCCATAAGTTGCCGGGGGGGGCCATGGGATCTAGTCTGGAGCAGGCCTCCAAAGGCGGTTTTCTTGACAGGATGCCTGAAATTCTCCATAAGGAGTTGCCCCGGGTGCAAAAGGAACTTGGTAATTACTGGTCTGTCACTCCCGGTTCCCAAATCCTCTGGACGACTGCGGTCTCCAATGTGCTGGATGGAGAACGATACGGTAATCCATCAGGTGATTTGCGTAATCTGTTGCTGGGAAAATATGGGCCCTTTCCTTTTTATAAGCCGGAGGAATGGATCTATGAGAAGGTACTTGGCGATGACTGGCAAAACCTTCTGGAAGAAGAGGGTGGGGTGGAAGAAATTGCCGATATGGACCTGGCCCATGAACGATACAGCCTGGCTGAACAGATAGGGACTGAACCCACTGATGAACAACTGATTCTTTATCTGCAGCATCCTAACGATGCCGTTGAATTTTTCGAATTTGAAGAAAAATTTGGGCAGGCCCATGTGCTGCCACCGTCAGTTTTTTTCCGTAAGGGCGGGTTCGAGATTGGAGAAAATTTAGCATTCAGGGATCATCATGGTAAGGAACATATGGTGGAAATCGGTCCCTCACCCGTCAATGATACCGGGGAGACCAGTGTCTATCTCATTGTGGATCATCACCAGTCAATTTTTAACTTTAAGGCTAAAAAGGTCGATGGCCAGGCCGGAGAAACCCCGGATATAGGCAAGGAGGAGATTCTTGATTTAGCCAAGGCAGGGGATGTTCGGTCGCCTTTTTCCGGGAAAGTTGTCGATATTTCTGTCGACGAAGGGCAGGAGGTGATGGTTGGCGACAGGGTGGCAATTATGGAGGCAATGAAGATGCAGACTCCAATTTTGAGCGAGATAGAGGGTATAGTCACCGGGATCTACGCCAAGAAGGGTGATTCTCTAAAGCCTGGCAGCAAGATTCTTAAAATCGACTGGAATGAATGATCGGGTAGTTATCTTTCAGGTTTGCTGACTATCTTAATAGAAGAAACAGCATACCGTTCACACAGGACCAGAGTAGAATGAGGCAGGTAGAGGCAAGGCAGAGCATGGCAAAAACCTTGTGGCTGAACCTCTCCCGTTTCTTTTCCGTGTAGCCAATCAGGTAGCCGAGTAATGCTCCGGCAAGCATGCCGCCGCCATGTCCCCAGTTGTTGATTCCCGGAACTAAAAAACCGAAGATACCAATACCTATAGCCCAACCGCCGATCTGACTGAATATCTCCTGCCCATAAATGCCACCACGACTCTTACCGTAATACAACAGGGCGCCGATCAGACTGCAGAGAGCCGCCGAGGCGCCGAGAGTAAATCGCACCCCGGCAAGGGTGGAGATGAAGAATCCGACGACGCCACCGAGAGTATAAAGTATGATTGTCCGGTTAATACCGAATTCCCGGATTACCAGAGGTGCCAGTTGGCGAATGGCAATCATGTTGAAAACAATATGCAGGAGGCTGCCGTGCAGGTAATTGGCAGCCATAAGGGACCACCAGCGATGTAATTGAAATACGGGGATGGTGCCGGTCGACCCAAGCACCAGCAGGCTCTGGTTGCTTGGGGAGAGGAAATTAAAGGGGCTGAAATTTAGACTTCCGAGTCTTGGATCGATAACTATCGACAGGATAAACATGACGATATTAGTGGCGATAAGAGCTGTAATGAGTTGATCAGTAGCGGAGAACCCGGAAAAAAAAATACTGCTTTTAAACCTGGATGCCGGCTTTTTCAAGCCACAAAATGGACAGACTACAGCAGAGCGACTGATGAGTTTCCGGCAGCCGGGACAAAGCAGGGAGTTTTTTTGATTGTTGTTTGACATTGTTGTTCAATTACCTGATACTTCAATGGTTGTTGTTCGAAAAATCTCTTTTAAAACCACAAGTGATAGAAATTATAAAGTGATAGAAATTATATTATCCGAGGATGTTATGTCGACAATACTCTACACCGATGCTAACCATCATTGCATTAAATTTGATGACCAAGTTATAGGCGGCGAAGCTCAAGCCAATCAGTTCCTGATCAAACATGATCGACGGGGAATGTTGATTGGTTGTGGTGGGCAGCGGATTTATAAGAGTGTTCTCGCAGAGCTGTCTTCTCATTTACCCGCCGGGGCATTGGATTTTATTTTTTTGTCTCACCAGGACCCCGATATATGCTCTGGGCTCAATCAATGGTTGCCGATTTGCAATGCGCAGGTCATGATATCGTCACTTTGGACAAAATTTCTTCCAGCGTTTTGTGTGCAAGGTTTGTTGGAATCACGAATAACCGCAATTCCAGACCAGGGGATGTTGGTCGAGCTGGCGGGAAGTCCTTTAGTTGTAGTACCTGGTCATTTTTTGCATTCTCCGGGCAATTTTCAACTATACGATCCTGTTTCTAAAATTTTGTTTACCGGCAGTCTCGGATCATCCAACGCGCCGCATTCGGGAAATATTGTCACTGAAGAAGATTTTAACAGTTATCTGCCGTTAATGACAGTTTCCCATAGCCGGCATATTGCCGGAAATGAGGCCTGCAGGCAATGGGCAGCCATGGTTAGACAGCTGGACGTGGAAATGATCGTACCTCAGTATGGTGCTTGCATTTCCGGCAAAAATCTGGTTGAGAAATTTTACCAATGGGTCGAAGGGGAGAAGACAGCCGTTGATGATTTTGCAAACGATCTGTTTCGGTTGCCTGTGGGTGTCGCCTGATCCAAGTAGGGCAGATCAGTCTAACACCCCACAAGGGGGTACTCTTCTTAGTCCCCCCTTGTGGGGATAAGTGCCTCGAAGGTCTCTCTACGTTCGCTATCTGGAGGTTACTTCAAGTTCCTCTTTTCAAAACACTCTCCAGATTTCTTGTTTTTTGTGACAGGCTTTCTGGAGTACTCATTTTAGTGCCCCCTTGAGGGGTAAGGCACTAAAGAAAGCTACCTACCATATTTCATATTCTCCGGTAGTCGAACATTCACATTCAGCATTCAAAAATTTAACAGCATAACCTTCTTCCTTAAGCATTCTGTAACCGATCTCTCCACGACCACCAGTCATACAGTGGACGACGATAAATTTGTCTTTGGGTATTTCACTTATCCTCGCTTTCATCTGCTCCAGGGGAATGGATACGGCGCCGGGGAAATGGCCTGATTCGTATTCTGCCGGTGTCCGTGCATCGATCACACGGATCAGTTCTGAGTTAAGCGATTTGGTAAAGTCGGTGATGCTAATCTCGCCCGGCCCGAGTTTTTTTTGCCAGTTAATCGGGTTGTCGTTCGCTGCGGTTAGAGCGGGTCCCTTTTGCAATTCTTTTCCTGCACTTTTCCATGCATCCAGTGCGCCATAGAAGCCTATGGTGTTTTTATAGCCCCATTCGGTAATCATTTCACGGCCAGCATCAACCTCTCCATCTTTATCGGAATAAAGATAGATAGGAGCACCCAGGCCTTGTGGAAAAGCATCTTCGGCATCTTCAAGCTCTGCAAATGGAATAGAGTAGGATCTGGGGATATACCCTTTTTCAACTTTGGCAGTGCTCCGTAAATCCACCAGGACAATATTGCCTTGTGCAATATGATTGACAGTTGGAACGATGCGGTTCCCTCCCTTCTTCCAGGCAGGAAGTCCATCAACATATACGAGAATATCTTTATGACCCCATTTACCCGCCAGACCGGCGGATTTTGGACTCATGGTTCAGGTAGTGCCTCCACAATAAAAGACAAGCTGTCTGTCCTTATATTTCTCCAGGAGTTTTGCTCCGTCATCACCCATTCTGACGAGCTTGGAAAACGGGATGGAGATAGCACCTGGGATATGGCTTTCGTCGTATTTGATGGTTGGCCGAGCGTCAACGACTACCAGGTCCTTTTTGCTGGTAAGAAGTTCAGCAAGTTCCTTGGTTTTAATTTCCTTGATGCCTTTTGGCAGCTTGACCAGTGCTTTTTCTAGAGAGACAGCAGTGTTTTCCCCGTCAGCTGTTGTGTAATTGACGACGATAGCCTCGCCAACCTTGAACTCTTTTGTGGATTTTATACCTTTAAGCTTGGTTTCATCGTTGAATTTCAACAGGAAGAAACTTTTGTCTTTTTTGGCCAGAGCGATGGTTTTTGCTTTCTGGGAAATATTGGTGATTTTCCCTTTTACTTTCTGAGCCTCTGCCTGCATCTCGGCTTTCGCCGTATCAGCAGCAAAAACGAAACCCTCAGCGCCGGGCATCGCCTCGCTTAAAATCACTAAATTCGTGGCCAGCAGGGCGCTAAGTCCCAGCTTCAAAACTGTTTTTTTCATTCTTCACCTCTCTGTTAAAAGACACTGTCAGGGATTTCGGATAAAAAACCCTACGTTGCAGTAATGTATCCGTTAATACTTAACTACTTTCCGGGAAAATACAAATCAATTTAATTATTCAATGTAATTTTAATATTGTGTAAATGAAAATGCAAGAGTTTTCCGTTTAGAAAGGCTGTTAGCCTTGAAGGAGAAGAGGAGAGAACGGCAAGATAATGTGACTGATGAAGCCAATAGAAAAAATAAACTGTTCTTACGGGGCTGTATTATACTGCCCCGTAAGAACTAGGAGGTTGTCCGAGAATGCCCCTTTCACCCAACTCTTCGTTATTTTGAAAAAATAATGCTCGCAATATCAAACATATGGCTGCGCTTATTTTTTCAAAATGCCTCGATTTGAGAGAAAATACCTATTCTCGGACAACCTCCTAATGAACCTGTCAACGATAGGGCAATATTAGCAACACCAGGATAATTCCAGTAAGAATGTCCTTCGGTAAATAGGCTGGAATATCCCATAGCAAAGGCTAAAGCCGATTAAAACGGGCTTTAGCCCAATCGCTATAATAATGCAACTGATGTAATAGAAGCTCGTCGATTGCTCCAGGCTATGATGAGTTGTCTTGAAGCTGTATCACAGTGCTGGGTTCTACCCAACATTTGAACGAATCGTTGCCGTACCCCTCGTGATCTAATATCAATCGATCAAACCAAGCGCGCGATATGTATTGCGCCCTGCAATTCCGTCGGATTCGAGGCCGTGTGTCTCTTGGAACGCCTTCAAGGTGGCCTCGGTTTTGGATCCGAATTTCCCGTCCGCCTCGCTCTTGAGGGCATCCTGGAGCTTGGCCACCCATGCACCCTCCGAGCCAAGCCTCACAATGTCAAAGTCCTGATTCGGCACGACCTCAGCGGAGCCGGTGTCGATCGCTGCGGAGCCAGTGTTGGGCGCTCCACTGACCATATCCAAGGCTTGTTGACGAACACTGGCGACCCGTTTAGTCCAGCCGACCCCAAAGGTCGAGAAGGTTTGCAACCCCTGTAAAAAGGCAAGACGCTGGTCGCATATGCTGTTGATGATTGATGGTTGCTCCTGGGGGTTGACCTTGCCGAGGGTGTTCGGGCCGATAGCGCCATCCTGTGGAGCCCCGACAGCGGATTGCAGAAACTTTGCGGCACGCCCCGGTCCCGAGTTGACGGCTAGGTCGAAGACGGTGTAGTCGACGCCGGATGGCAATTGATCGCACTTGCATTTGTCCCAATAGCCGCTTCGATACACGTGAGCAAGTTGCTCTTGGCTAATGTTACGGAGGTCATTCACGGTTTTGTCGGACCCGAAATTCCTCCGGAAGGTTTCCAGCGTTACGCCCTTCATCGTTGCACCCCCTGGGTCTTTGGGATGGTTGGCGAATCCGCCCTCGTGAACGAGTACGAGCTGCAATGATCTGTCGAAATTTTCTTTCATGATCGGTCCTCCTTCTAAGTTGCTCTGGTGTTGTTTGGCTCCCACACTGGGTGAGAACGACTCGGAACCGTCCAAAGCGCTGCTGCTTACTTCCTCGATTATTACCCTGCACGTCGACCGCACATGCTACTTGAGGTGTGCCCTTAGCTGTTCGGTTCTTTGCTTCGTCGTGGTTGTCAACTCCATTACCTCCATAATCGGATACATGGTACCGCCCTCGACCACGCTGGACGCAAAGGTCGCGTTCTTGTCCCTGAACGTGATCCAAGCCTGTTGTGCCGCCCTCAGCTTCTCGCGGCGCTTATCGGAAAGCCGGGAGGCAAGTTGCCAGTAGACCTGATTAAGCTCGACGTCGGCCGCCTCGTAAAGTTCATTCGCGCATGTGCGCATCTCAGCCGTCGAGACGGCGTCCTTGCAATCCCTCTCGGAGGCTGATAGATCCCAGGCCATTAATAAAAGCAGGAACATGGTCGCCAGGATCGGCGTGAGAATTTTGTTACAAGTCTTCATAGAAACGAACAGTTCCTTCATATTCAGGCTGAAAAACGGAGGTGCGAACTCAATTACACCACGCCGAAACTTCCTTGGTCGAACCTACCTTACGGTCCTGTGCAGACATTACCGGCTCTTTTGTTTTTGGGGTAACTCCACCATTCGTGCAACCAAATGCAAAGTGTCGTTTTTCTATCTAGTGCCCGACCGAAAACCACCAATTTTTCCAATTTCTTCGTTGCGCGATAATTTTAATCCTCAAAATACGTGTGATATTGCGAGCATTATTTTTTTGGAATTCCGAAGAGTTTGGGCAGGTAAGCGTAGACTCCGAAAGGGCATTCTCGGATAAGCTCCTAGTTTTACTCTTTGTGCAATGTCGTCTCTTCCAGACTGCTGTCAGGCATTTGGATACTGACATCTATCGATTGTTCGTCAAGAAGCTTCATGGTCATTTCTTTGTTAAACAGTTTGTCACAGAAACCACCACTTGTATTATCAAAAACGAGAGAGAGAACAGTACTGTCCTGTGACACTTTTACTGCATCCAGCCTACAACTTCTGGGGGGGCCGTAATGAAAGCTATAGGTGATTGAAGAACTGGCATTCTTAGCCTTCACGGTCAGGTCGACGGGGGTTTTTTTACCCTCTTCTGTGGTTATGACCCCCTTCCAGATCCCGATAAAATCAGGTTCATTTGAGGTTCCACCTCCATTAACAATAGTGGCAAAGGAAAGTATGGAAAATATTAGCAGCAGGGGTAGTAGCATCCGGATGCTGATTTTCTTAGCACTTTTGTAAGACATCATAGGTTCTCCTTTTGGTTATTTCGATTAAGGGGTAAGGAAAATGTAGGCTATCGCAGCAATGAGGCAAATTAATGAAAAAATAATTTTCCTGGTTAGAGGATAACGCTTTTTCAGCGCTAGTTCTTGTTGCTCTTGCTTGGGTGATAACTGCTCGGCAAGAAAGTCGTCGATTGTGGTTCCATCGATGCTCACAAAAGTTTCCGGTTCTTGTTGGCTTACACTCAACTTGATGCTGTGTGTTGTTTCCTCTGCCGCTTTGCCTCGATTTATTGGCGTGGCTGTTAATGATATCTGACTCTTATCTTTCCGTCTCGGCGTTCTTCTAACCTTACAATTAAGTTCTACCGATAGCTCTGTGATATCAAGTGATTCAGTCTGAGAAAGGCTGGTCCAAGGGAGTCGCAGCACTTCGAAGTGTTGTTCGTTGCCGTCACCGGATGGCAGTCGACACTCCCAGGTCAAAAATTCAGGGTGACCGTTGTTGTCGACAATGATAGTCTGCCGTAACCTCTTCGCCTTTTTCCGATCAAGGCCTTCCTGGCTACGGATAAGGGTTGATTGAAGGGCCTTGGCCAGTTCATCAAGTCCATAAGTTGTCATCATGACTGCTCAGTTAAGGAGCGCTGTGCAGCAGTGAAGAAGCTTTTTTCTTACTGTTGCACGTCACTGCATATGTATCTTTCAGTCCTCCAGCCACGCCGGTTTTCGGGGAAAACCGACGTGATAAACCAGCCATTGCAGCACTGCTTGATGTTCACCGATATTGAGGATTTTAAAACTTTTTTCGATCCCGACAATAGTGCCTTTGGGCGGACCATTCAGGCACTTGTTCAACAGGTCCATTGTCTGTTGAACCTCTTCTTCAGAAAGGATTTTGCTTGGATCGCTGGTGCCGATGGTAATCCGCTTAACAAAATGTACGTCGGTTAAGTCAAACATAAGCTCCTGTTCTTTCGGCTCAAGAGGTCATCCATGAGCCCGTTGATTTACGGCCTTTGCGTCCGATCTCCGTGTTATGTGAAAAAAATAATCCTCCGGTAAGCGAGGAACGAGACTCCGAGATATCATCTATATGTCTCCGGTTATTTTTTTCACATGCCTTGATATCGAACGAAAATTCTCATAAATCAACAGACTCATCCATTCAGACTATTTTTCCTTTTCTGGCGTCGCTTTTGAGCCTGAAGGCTTTGCTTAAGGAAAGTTTTGCTTAAGGAAAGTTTTGCTTAAGTATTATCTGCAGTAGACGCAGGTTTAGGGGCACTGATCGCTCTTGGTGCGACTGAAGTCTGCAGGATATCCATGACCCGTGCCAACCCTTCCGGCATTCCCCGGTCTTCGGCATGGACTGCGACGTGATACTTGGCAGAATTGTCCGAGGTGCGAGTACTTTCCTTATGGGCGGAAACCTTTCCTTGAACGCTGACTTTAGCTGAGAAGGGACCCCATCCGATACTTGCTTCGGCTGCTACGCTTGCCTCTGAAGCACTGCCTTCAGTGGTGCTGAAAGATGATTTAACCTCCATGTCGAATGTAATGTCGACAGTGGTAATGCTTAGATTGGGGACATTGACAATCGCCAACAATGGTACTTCCAATTCAACTTCTTCTTCACCTATGGGCGTAGGACCAGAACTGCCCGGTTCGGAGGGAAGCTCGACTGGGCGCTTGAATTTGAAAGTCGCAGTGCGGGTGGCTCCGACTCCGGTCTCACCTTCCGGCGGCGGTAAAAAACCAATGACCTTGATGAAATCGGCGGTTGCTCGCGCCAGTTTGATTTGGGAATCGCAGGCGGCTGTCAGTGGCCCACCAATCAAACTGTCCATCGGAAGTCCCTGAAATTGATCAGACATCTTTACGAGTTCGGCCATGATATTAGTCTCCTGTTTTTGGGTTTATGCACGTCATGCTTGTTTTTGAAAGTCACAAAGTTGTTGCTAACAAGCTACCTATCAGCCGATATCCCCCTGTATCTGAACCAAGCGGTCAACGAGCCGAGCCATTCCTTCGGATATCTCCTTGCCCTCAACTTTGAGGACCACATGCACGGTTCCTTTTTTCTTTTTGAATACACCACTGCCGCGCATGTCGAGATTGATTGAGTGAAATTTTTTTGCCTTAATTTCTACATCTGTACTGTCTGCTTCGTCGCTGTCAGGTTCTTCTTCTGCAGCGTCGGCAATGCCAACCAAATCGGTGTCGAAGCTGATTTCAACCTCCTTTATCCGCAGCATGGAACTGGCCACCAGCGGCAACAATGGAACCCGATAGAGGGTATCTTCACCCATCTTTTCCGGGTGTAGTGATGGAACCCGCACGTTAAATGATCTGGGGCGCCTGTCTTCATCGAAATAACTGAGGAAATTATTGATCTGGTGGTCTTCGATTCGACGCTGGGCTTCAACCACTGCACCAGCAAGTCCTTCGATAAGATTGTCAAGCGATTCGTTGACCGCCATAGCTTCGTGCCTCCGTTGCTTGATGTTATTTTATTAGTGCCTTACCCCTCAGGTAAGCGACAGACTCCGAGGGGGCACTAAACTGAGTACTCCGGAAAGCCTGCCATTCAGTTCAATACCCCTTGTGGGGTGTTAGTGTGTCAACAAATAGAAACGACCGATTTACAGGCAGCGTAATCAGAAGCAGCGACCGGACAGTCTCGTACTCT
>WTAT01000579.1 GCA_013139415.1 Desulforhopalus sp. | reverse complement strand
CGCTGCCTATGTGCAATCACTAAAAAATAAAAAGGAGTAAAATCGTGAAAAGATTCGCCGTAATAGTTTTTCTTGCTTCTATGCTTTGCTTTCCAACCGGACATGCTCTGGCCCACTTCGGTATGGTTATCCCTGATCAGCATATTATCAACCAAGAGAAAAAGGACACTCACCTCACACTTTCTTTCTCCCATCCTTTTGAAAATATAGGTATGGATCTCGCCCAACCTAAAAAATTCACAGTTACGGTCAACGGCAAAACAACTGATCTTCTTTCAACGCTGCAGCCAGTCTCCTTTATGGAACATAAAGGATGGCAGAGTTCGTTTCGTTTTACCCGTCCCGGTATTTATCAGTTTGTGATGGAACCGACACCCTACTGGGAACCGGCGGAAGATCTCAGCATTATTCATTATACCAAAACTATCATTCCCGCCTTCGGCGATGATGAGGGTTGGGACATCCCCATAGGTTTGCCTACGGAGATTGTTCCTTTACTCAGGCCGTTTGGCAATTATGTCGGCAATAGTTTTTCCGGACAGGTACTCCTCAAAGGAAAGCCGGTTGCGGGAGCTGAGGTTGAGATCGAATTTTACAATAAGGCCAATAAACTTCGATCCAAGAGTGATTACCACGTAACCCAGGTAGTGAAAGCTGACGACAACGGTATTTTTAACTTCACTTGCCCACTGGCCGGCTGGTGGGGTTTTGCCGCACTCAATGAAGCAGATTACACCCTAAAGAATCCGGAAGGTATGGACAAAGACGTTGAGCTTGGAGCAGTACTGTGGATTTACCTGGATGAACTGCCGGAGGCAAGGAAATAGTTCGATGATGGACGAACGTTTTGCCAGAGGAAATTCCCTGTTACATAGAAGAGATCCCAAGGTAAAGGTCATAGTTGCCGTCGCATTTATCACTGTTGTCGCCATATCCAACAGTTTTGTTGTCGTAACTATGGCCCTTACCTTGGCCTTCGTTCTTATGACTTTGTCCCGGCTCGAAGCACGCCCGGTCATGAAACGCCTCCTGGCGGCCAATACCTTCACCCTTTTTCTCTGGCTTACCCTGCCTCTAACCTACGGGGGCGAGGAGTTGACCAGTCTGGGGCCTTTTAGCCTCAGCACAGAGGGAATACGGCTGGCCACCCTTATTACCCTTAAAACCAACTGCATAGTTCTAAGCCTGATTGCCTTACTCGGCACATCGCGGATCGCCAGCCTCGGCCACGCCCTTGAAGGACTGCATTTCTCCAAACGCCTTTGTTTCCTGCTTCTTTTTTCCTATCGATATATCTTTGTCATTTACCAGGAATACCAGAAATTGAACAGGGCAGCAGGATTGCGCTGCTTTGTGCCGACAACCAATATCCACACCTACCGAACTTACGGGTATCTCTTTGGCATGACTCTTGTGAGAAGCTGGAACCGGGCCACCCGCGTGCATCACGCAATGTTATTGCGTGGCTTCAATGGGCGACTTATTCCTCTTGATCGGCAGACAATTGGTAGAACTGACATCTTTTTTCTGGTCATCGCCCTCACCTTTACGGCTGCCATGGGTTCGATTCCTTTTTTAATGTGAAAAAAGCATCCCTTGACGGGGTAGTATAAAGAATCCCGCTCTTTTCAGTGGAGTAAAGTCTATTACCTTGCCGATCACCTCCATACTGTGGTATTTGTCCAACAAACACTTACTCTTTCTCATAAAAAAGGATAATTTACTATGAAGGTTGGAATCATAGGCCTGCCGCAAACAGGCAAAAAGACCCTGTTCCAGGTACTAACCGGAAGTGAGCTGAGAGAGCAGGCCGGTCCCCCCAAACCTATTCCGGGTACTGCCGAGATTCTCGACCCACGTTTTGATCGACTGGTGTCCATGTATAGTCCCGCCAAAGAGGCCAGGGCGCGTATCGATCTTGTTCTTTTACCAAAAATGGAACAGGAAAATATCGCCAAAGGGGACATCTTCCAGGAAATAGCCGACGTCGATGCCCTTTGCCATGTGATCCGGGCCTTTGAGGACGATTCTGTTTACCATGCGGAAGGTTCCGTGGATCCGATAAGAGATGCAGAGATGGTCAATGGCGAACTGATCATGCACGATCAAATCTTTGTGGAAAAGCGCATTGCCCGTATTGAGACCGCCCTGAAAAAGATTAAGGATGAAAAGCAGGCCATTGAACTGGAACTAATGCGAAAGCTGCTAGTGCATCTTGAGGAGGAAAAACCGCTTCGACTGATGGAATTCAATGAAGATGAAGAATTGCTCATCCGCAGCTACCCCCTTATAACCAGAAAAGAATTGATCCTCGCCTTCAATGTCTCGGAAGATCATTTGGGAGACAATACGCTTCTTGAAAAAACGGCAGAGCAGTGCAAGCAAAACAAGATAGAAGCGATGCTTGTTTCCGCCCAGGTGGAGTCGGAGATCGTCCTCCTCGATTCTGAAGAAGAAAAGACTGAATTCCTTCAGGATTTGGGGATTGACAAACCTGCGCTTGGCATCATGACCGGCCTCTGCCTGAAAGCGCTTGGTCTTATTTCTTTTTTTACCGTCGGCACAGATGAAGTCAGGCAATGGCTGGTTCGAAGAGATTCTCCCGCCCCTGTTGCTGCCGGGGTGATTCATTCTGACCTGCAACGCGGCTTTATCCGGGCAGAACTGATGAAATACGACGAGCTCATGGAATACGGCAGTGAGGCGGAACTGAAAAAAGCCGGAAAGATGTATCTGCAGGGGAAGGACTATATCGTCGTCGATGGCGACATTCTGAACATTCGCTTTAAGGTGTGAGAAAAACAGATGATTGAGCTTCGCAACATCAGTTATACTTTCGCCCAGGCGAAATCCCCAGTGCTGGACAACCTTTCTTTTGCCATAGAAGATAAACGCATCGGCATTATCGGTCCCAATGGTTGCGGCAAGACGACTCTTCTGCACCTTATGGTTGGCTTGCTAACCCCTGACAAAGGAGAACTCCTGTTTGATGGGGAAATTGTCTCCACTAAAGATGATTTACGCGCACTACGTAAAGAAGTCGGTTTTTTATTCCAAAGCTCAGATGACCAGCTCTTTTCTCCCACAGTCATCGAAGACGTGGCGTTTGGTCCACTGAACCTTGGGTTTTCACCTCAAGAGGCCAAAAAGATCGCCATGGGAACCCTTGAGGATCTCGGTCTCTCCGGTTTTGAGGATCGAATAACTCACCGTCTTTCCGGAGGGGAGAAAAAACTTGTTGCCCTGGCCACCATTCTCGCAATGCGTCCCAAAATACTTCTTCTCGATGAACCGACCAACAACCTCGACCCGAAAACCCGGAGCCACCTTATTGAAATACTCCAGGGACTGGATCTTTGTCAGGTCATCATCTCCCACGACTGGGGTTTTCTCAGCCATACAACGTCTATCCTGTACAAGATAGACCATGGGCACATCCACAGATGTGAGGAAGACCATGTCCATGTGCATCGCCACTTACATAAAGCTGGGGACCATCCACACCAGCATGATCCACTTTAGTGCCTTACTCCAGATTTCCTGTCATAAAAACAAGAAATCTGGAGTGTGTATTGAAATTGGAAACTAAAAGTGACCACCAAGGCACTTACACCCCTCAAGGGGGTACTGAACTGAGTCCCGACTTTCTTCCCGTTTACCGGGGTTAGGGTACCCTTTAGTGAAAGAAATAGCCTGCTTTGTCAGCCCGCATGGCTTTGGCCATGCCACCCGGACAATTGCCGTTGTTGAAGCCCTCCAACGTAGCCACTCCGATATTCATGCCCATTTTTTCACAACTATTCCTGAATTTCTTTTTGAGCAAACCCTGACTAATTTCAGTTACCATCCTGTGCTGGTTGATGTCGGGTTGGTGCAAAGAACGGCACTGGATTCTGACATTCCTGCCACCATCAAACAACTCGACCGTTTACTGCCTTTTTCCACGTCTTTTATAGAAAAACTCGCTCTTGTTTGCAGTAAATGCTCTCTGATTGTTTGTGATATTGCCCCCGTTGGGATAGCTGTTGGCCAATACACCGGGATTCCATCTATTCTCGTGGAAAATTTTACCTGGGACTGGATTTACCAACCATATTTGGAAAAATATCCGAAATTAACACCCCATTTCCTGTTTCTGAAAAAGCTGTTTGCTCGGGCTGACTACCGAATCCAAACTGAGCCGCTCTGCTTTCCAACTCTCCGGGATCTTCATTGTGGGCCAATTTTCAGACGAATGAAAGAGCATCCAACCTCTCTTAGAAAACAACTCAAGTGTGGCGATAAAAAGCTTGTTATTGTCACTATGGGTGGGGTTTTTCAGCAACCCCCATGCTACTCCAGGATGGAAGAGGTTGACGACATCCTTTTTTTGTTTTCGGGACAAGAGGAAACAACGCGAGTGGGGAAAAACATAATCCTACTGGGCCGAAATAACGGACTATATCATCCGGATTTATTGAATGCGGCAGATCTGGTGGTGTGCAAAGCTGGGTATTCAACCGTTGCCGAGTGTTTCCAGGCGGGAACCAGAGTAATCTCTGTGGGAAGAGACGATTTCCCAGAGTCAGCTATCCTGCAAAGTTATCTTGAGGAGAAACTTGGAGCTGTTTCAATCACGCCGAAAATGTATCAAAACGGGAGCTGGATCTCTATTGCCTGCGATCTCCTCGCAAAGCCCAGTCCTACTCCTGTGTCAAAAAACGGTGCCGACCAGGTCGCCTCGTTTCTCAATAAACTCATGTAAAAAGCCTCTCCTTTTTATAACTCTATAAATTCTGGATCGCCTGGCGAGCTAACAACCTGCCACTCGTCACCTTCCTGGTCAAAGTCGGCAATCTTCTCAATATCCATCTTGAGATACCTTCCCTTCCCCTCAACCGCAACCTGACCGTTGGCTAGAAGAATTTCCCCTTCTCCCTTAAAAGAGCGTTTACCTTCGGAGACAATTCTGGCCAGAACCCTCACCTCGCCGTTTATTGGTACGGGTTTTCTGAGTTTCATTGAAAAATCAATTGTGACCCCCCAGATATTGCCTGAATGGGCAAGCATGATCGCCCTCCCTATGGTTTCATCCAAAATTGTTGCAGCAATCCCGCCATGCAGCCGGCCGGGATATCCCTGATGACCATCCTCGGGCGTAAAGATTGCCAAAAGTTGCCCGTCCTCTAGTTCATAAAACCTGCTCTTGAGGCCGAAGCTATTGCTCATCCCGCAGACAAAACACATCTTAGAATTTGGCTGCTTTTTAGTTATCTTTACGCGCATCCCACTCATCTCCTGTTAAGATTACACTCGGTGGTCTGGGTAAGGGCAGTATCCAGGTTTCTAAAAAAGTTCAAGGCTTCTTTGTCTTTTGAATCGTTGGCCAGAAGTTGTTCATACATGGTAAAAAGTCTGGTGAGAACATGACCGGTTTCTTCTTCATCAACGGCCCCGATAGCTTCCCACAGTTCGTTTGAATTTCTCATTTTTTCTCACAATGTAGTCGAGGAATGGTCGGTGGCCCCTTAACCAGCATCTCGGCAATGGTTATTTTAACCTTTGGCATAAGATGACGTTTATTTTCCAGAAGCTCGTTTTCCAGCAGAGCCAGTTTTCTTAAAAGAACTGTTCTTTCAACGTGGGGAGGTTGCTCCTGATCATACTGGACATCGACAATATCCTGGCAGCGAAAACACCCGGGAAAGCGCAAAATTTGGCCATCAGGCCTGGTCATTGTTGCCGGAACACCGTGGGTACGGCAAACCAGCAAACGGTGTTCGTATAAAGCACAGAGTCCTTCTTCGTTAAGGGGACACATTATCTGAGGTCGTTGTCCGGCCGCCAAGTCCCGTTCACACTGTTCAAGATAGGATGTAGCCCTGGCAATGAGCGTTTGCTGCCTTTTAGGTTCAAGCTGCCTGATTCCCTGCCAGAGATGAGCCCATTCTGCGTAAGTATGGTGGAGAAAATAGGAATCACAGCAGTTATCCGGGCATCCGCTGCAGGAAAAGTTTAACATGCCAGCCACCTTCTCGTACTCCAGCTGGAGCTTTTCATAGATGTCTTCAATCTCCTTAACCATCTGTTCTGAAAGGATAACTTCTTTCACTCTTTTTCCTCCTTAAAACACTGAACCTGGTAGGTGTGAATCCCAAGTTTTCTTTGCCGCCAAGTATCCTGGGGCAAACCTGCTTTCAGACAAAGATGCCCCAGAAATTGCTCAGGTGAGCTAAGCTGCTGCCAAACCTGGGGAAGAAAGGTGCCCCTTCGCTGTCCATCTTGCAAGATCACCCCGTCGATTCCCGGTCGCAGTTTCGCCAACAGATCCTCTGTATCCCCATATTCCAGAGGTTTAGGTTGAGACAGTATGGAAATATCAAGCTGCACAGTGGGCAACTCCTCCTGGGAAAGAGGCGAAAAACGATGATCATGAAAAGCTGCGTTGATGGTGTTATCACGGATTCCCTCCCAGAGAGCACCAACCGGTTCAAGATTACCGATACACCCCCTCAGCTTTCCGGCTATTTTCAGAGTAACAAAGGTGGCCGCCTCTGCCATGAAATCAGGTTCGTCGGGCGTTAGGGGAACCGCGCCTTTCTCTAAGGTTTGTACGAGGGTTTTTCTTGCCAGTTCCAGCAGCAATTGACCTTGTCTCTCAGTTAATAAACCAGCCATTCTTACCATTCAACCCCCAACATCAAACAGTTTATGCCACTGCCGATTCCGAGCAATGCTCCCTTTTGCCCCCGTTGATAAGCATCCTGTTCCATCGCCATCGCCATGGTAATGGGTGCTGATACGGAACCAACATTGCCAAGGGTTGCCAAGGTTTCAAAATTTTTCTCAGGAACCAGTCCGAGCCTTTCAAAAAGCAGTTTGGCATGTGCTGAGCCAACCTGGTGACAGAAAAATCTGTCAATATCTTCAGCACCCCACCCGGGTTTTGTAGAAAACCTTTTCCAGGTCATTTGGGCTGTCTCCACCCCCCTGTGCAATAAAGCCTCGGAGTTCGTCGCCATCAAGGTTGTGCTTGCCCCCTTCTGGCCGCCATGGCAGAGATCAGAATGTTCAGTATTAGCCTGCCAGGTACCATGTACCAACCGTGGCCTGTCTTCACTATCTTTTGCTTTTCGCATATAAAGCGCAATCGAACCAGAACCAATGGTAAGCGATGCAAAGGCCGGTTTTATGCTCTTTCGACTCAGTGTTGTATCTTCCAGCAGGGTAAGCAATGTCGACTCCAGCAACTCTTCGGCCGTCTCTCCTGAAACAATCAGGCCGTTTTTAACCTGACCAAGCTCAATCATATTGGCCAACATTACCATCCCATCCAGGAACCCCAGACAGGCATTGGAGATATCAAAGATCAAAGCGGAAGAGGATAAACCCAGTTTATCATGAACAAAGGAAGCTGTTGCCGGTTCCATCATATCCCGGGAAACGGAGGTAAAGATCAAGCATTCAATATCTTTTGGATCGATATCTGCCGTTTCGAGTACCCGTTTTCCTGCGAGGGTAGCTGCTTCACTTGGCCTTGTCCCCTCAGGCCAAAGACGTCGCTCGCGGATACCGCTCATCAGTTCCAACCTGCCGGGCGGCAGACGCAATCGCTCATAAACAGTGGACAACCTGTTTTCTATATCCTCAGAGGAGAGAATCCTCGGTGGCAATTCGTAGCCAAAAGTGTCCAGACAGACACGGGAAAAATGTATCATAAAACCTGTGTAATAAATTTTGATGGATTCGTAAAAACTACATTTTGCCAATTTTTCGTCATTCCCGCGAAGGCGGGAATCTAGTCTTTTCAACATCTTCTGGATTCCCGCCTTCGCGGGAATGACGGCGCAGATGACTTTTTACGAGTTTATCAATTTTAACAATGATCGGAAAAAGATGAGGCCTTTTCACTCACACAGCTCAACAGACCAAAAAAGTGTGGGGTAAAAAACCATCTGCGTGGAATTACCAGAAAGCCGGAACGTCGCCTCTATCCGGCCATTTCGAAAAACTCCAGCTGTTGCAGGATCTTGTCTTTGGTCACCGGCCTTTCTATATAACCGTCAAAGCTGTGCTCCTGCAGGTCGCCCCTCTCTTCCCCAATACCATCTTCCCCAATACCAAAGACATGGGTCGGTTGTCCGGAATACTCCTCCAGCTGCCTGATTGTTTTTACCGCCTCCACTCCCTCCAACTGCGGCGTCGAGAGATCAAAAACAATCAGATCGAAATGTGAGAGAGAGGCCTCGTACATTGCCGATCGTCTGGTTTCGGCAATGGTAACCTGCCATCCAGCCTCGACAAAGGTGCGCACAAAAATGTTCTGACTTGCCGGATCACCGTCCACCACCAGGACTCTGCTTGTTAAAAATTGCGACAGAACACTGATCAATCCATTTCTCTGCACCGGCTTAGGCAGGTAATCGTCCATGCCGGCCTGGAGGCATTTTTCCCTGTCTCCAGGCGTAACTAAAGCGGTAAGGGCAATAATATTCACATGCCCTCCATGTTTACTTTCATGCTTTCTGATATGTCTGGTAGCCTCTAAACCATCCACATCGTCCATCTGAACATCCATCAGGATCAGCTGATACTCACCCCTGCAAGCCTCATCTATTGCCTCTCTACCATTGGTAACAGATGTTACTTCCACACCAAGCTGTTTGAGGATCGTCTCAATAAGCACCCTGTTGATATATTCATCTTCTGCGAGAAGCACCTTGGCACCTCTGAGAGCATAGGTAACTTCCTCTTCAATACCTTCCAGGGTTGCATTGGCTTTTTCTTCAAAACCGGAAAGGTCGGCAACCTCCTTAAACGGGAGGGTAAACCAAAACCTTGTCTCCTCGGGTGTACTTTCTACTCCAATTTCCCCACCCATAAGTTTGACCAGTTGGGATGTGACGGTCAAACCCAATCCTGTTGTCCCCACAGATAACGGCTGGGTAACATGCGGTTTCGCCTTTTGTTTAAAATAATGGTTGATCAGTTCAAGTTTATCCGGCGTGATACCGCATCCAGTGTCACGAATACTGAATCGAAGAAGGATATTATTACCGGTATCATAGCCACCATTTTCGATTTTGATGAAAACCCCGCCTTTTGAGGTGAACTTGATCCCATTGTTGACCAAATTGAGGACAATTTGAACCAGTCGGGTCGAATCACCGTGAATGTAAGCGGGAACATCAGGTTCAACAGTACAGACAAGATCAATATTTTTTTTCCTGGCGGAAAGGTTCAAGACATAGAGGTCGTGATCAAGACTCTCTTTGAGGCTGAAATCCTCGGGATCAAGCTCCAGTTCCCCTGTTTCTATCCTGGATAAATCGAGAACCTCATTGACAACCACCAGCAAACGATCAACAGATGTGCCGACCATTTCAAGGTACTGCCGCTGTTCAGAAGACAATTCTGTTTCAAGAACGAGATCCGTCATTCCGACAATTCCGTTCATAGACGAACGGATCTCGTGGCTGACATTTTCCAAAAAGACACTTTTTACGCGGCTGGAAAGCTCTGCTCTCGCCAAATCAACCTCACAGACACTACGATCCACCTGACATTGAGCAGCGCCGTTCTTGCCGATAATCGCCTGTAAGGCCCTTTTTTTAAGCAGTTGATTTGTTTTTTTTTCTTTTACCAGCTGCGTTTTAAGTTTCTCAATTTGTTTTTGAAGTTTTTCGATTTCAGCCACCATTCCCCTCCGATTGGTGTTTTAGTGCCTTACTCCTGAAAGCCTGTTACTCTTTTTAGTACCCCCTTGAGAGGTACTAAAAAGAGTCCTGGCTTATTTTTCCGGTTTACCGGGGTTAATACTCACCTCGACACTGCACCAGACCTATTCCTGCCTCTTGTCTTCGTAATGACCTTTTATATTCTACAGCGAATAGCTTATATTTGCACGACCCTGCTTACCAGGGCCTCTCTTCCGGCCATTTTTTCAGCTGCTGCTTTTGCTCAATTTTTCTGATTTCCCAACATCTGTGGATTTTTTTGTTCCTGGAAAAATCAAAAGGAACCGACTCTTGGGAAATATCCTTTATGTCATAGAGCGCCAGCAACCTCTCCTCAAGTTTAAAACGTCGAAAGTTCGTTGAGAAGATGAGGAGGCCACCTTTTTCCAGATGAACCATCGCCAATTCGATCAACCGTGCGTGATCTTTCTGAACATCAAAAACCCGGTTGTCTTTTTTGGTATTGGAAAAGGTCGGGGGATCGATAAAGATCAGATCAAACATGCCACTTGTTTCCTCAAGCCACTGCAAACAATCAGCTTTTTCAACCTTATTTCTAAGCTCCGTTAAACCATTGAGAGCAAGATTCATCTTCGCCCAGTGTAGATAGGTTGCCGAAAGGTCAACGGTCGTGGTACTCGCCGCACCACCCATCGCAGCATGCACCGTTGCAGTCCCTGTGTAACCATAGAGGTTGAGAAATCTTTTTCCTTTGACCTCTCGATGTATTTTTTCACGGACCGGTCGATGATCGAGAAAGAGTCCGGTGTCGAGATAATCGGTGAAGTTTAGCAAAAATGAGCATTCACCTTCCCTTACCTCATACATTTTTCCGTTCTTACCCTTCTTTTCATACTGCTTTCTACCTTTCTGACGTTCTCTGGCTTTTAGAAAAATCCGATTTGACCTCACCCCAAGGATGTCTCTGACACATTTTACAGCGGTTGCCATCCTTGACGCGGCCACCTGCGGGTCAATGGTTTTCGGTGGCGCATATTCGTGAATATGCACCCACTTGGAAAAGAAATCTATGCTTATATTATAATCTGGAAGGTCCCGGTCATACACCCTGAAACAGGAGATCTCATTTTTGGTAGCCCACTTGAGGATTTTTTTCAGGTTTTTTCTCAACCGGTTACCAAATTCACTGCCAGGTTCTTCGCTGTGCGGCTCAACCGGGAGCCACTTGAAAGCTGTCTCCTCCCCGATAACCGTGCCGATAAGCAGTCTGCAAGGTATTGAACCATTATATAATTTGTACTTATTCTCCCAGGCCAGGGTGAAGCTGTCAGTCAATGTCGGGTTGGATATAAACACTCCGGCTTTCCAGCCGGCAAACCTCTCTTTCACAATACGACCATACGCTCTATACAGTCGACTCACCTGTTCCGTCTCGGAAAGCCGTTCACCGTAGGGAAGATTTGACAGTAACATTCCCTGTTTATCCGGTGAACGAAGTGTGGCGAGTTCAGCCTGTTTTACCTGAATATGCTCGGTAAGGCCGGCCACCTCAATGTTTTTTCGAGCAGCGCTTACGGCGACCGGATCACAATCGTAGCCAAGCATCAACGGCCAGCTCTTCTCCAACCCTTTTTCTTCTCTTTCCAATGCTTCTGCAACCAGACTATCCCAGAGATGTTCGTCATGGCCCAGCCATCCGAAAAAACCAAAATGACTACGTGACAGCCCCGGAGCTGAGTCCCCAAACATCAAAGCGGCCTCGATCAAAAGGGTTCCAGTTCCGCACATGGGGTCGATTAATGTCCCGGTATCTTTCATCCAGCCACTCAAAGCAACAATCCCAGCGGCGAGGGTTTCTTTCAGTGGCGCCTTAACAGCCGCCCCCCTATATCCCCTTCGATGCAGGCTTTCTCCAGATAAATCAAGTGAAAGAGCAGCCGTTTTTCCATCCACATGAAGATGGACCTGCACATCGGGTCGACTCGTTTTTACCGAGGGTCGTTTTCCGGTCCGGTTCCTGAACGTGTCGACTAGACCATCTTTTACCTTAAGAGCAGCATAGCGGCTATGGGTGATGGGAGATTCTCCAGAGAGTGTACAACTCACCGCAAAACTTGTCTCTTCTGTGAGGTGATCCTGCCAATCAACATCCATGCATCTCTGATACAAGGTCTCCTCATCGACAATGGGAAACTGGACCAGCTGTAAATATACCCGAGAGGCAAAGCGGGACCACAAGCAACAGCGATAACCGGATTCCAGAGAAGCTCTCCAGGTAACTACACCTTTGCCACAGCTTACTTCCTGCCCGCCAAACTGCAAAATTTCTTCTTCTACCAACGTCTCCAGCCCAGTGGCACAGCTGGCAATCAGTTCATACTTTTTCATTATTTATACGTCATCCCCTGCATCCCGAAAACTATCGGGTTACCTGTTCATTCTTTTTTTCGCATCGTGGTCGTTGCTAAATAAGAGAAAAGTCCCCTGTTTCTCTTCAACCGATTACCACTATAGCACCGGCTGGGCAACAGCAAATGAATAGTGTTTTCTTGATAATTTATTCTTGACCTCTTTTGCAATACGACTAAAGTAAGGAGTTATACTGGTTATTTTTCAATTTATATCAAGACATCATACAATTTATTGATATCAAAACTATTACCAACAATAGGGGTATTTTATGAAGAAAAGGCTCAGTAAAACTCTTGCTCTTTCGGCTCTTATAGGATCATTTCTTCTTTTTGGTGTCGGCTGTGGCAAAAAAACGGTTATTCCACCAGATTCCGATCAGGGTGCCACCGGAAGCGAAATGTCCGGTGGAAAAGACATTAATTATCCCTTAGCAGAAGGTGGCTATTCTGAAGATAACCTTCCTGTTGAAGGAACGCTGGATGATTCGAATACTTTTGGCCAGGCTGGTTATGATTCCGAAATGATGCTCCCCGCAGATCAGCAATCGGATGAATACAAGAGAATGCATGGAAGAAGTTCTGCCAACCTTTCCCCAATCTACTTTGATTTCGACCAGGCCGGCGTTCGTCCGGGCATGACGGAAATACTCATTCAAAATGCTGAGTATCTTAAAACAATTCCAGGAGCTATGGTAGTAATTGAAGGTAATTCAGATGATAGGGGCACCAATGAATATAACCTCGCATTAGGAGAGAGAAGAGCCATCAACTCCCAACAATATCTCATTAATCTCGGTATTGCTGCAGACAGGATGCGAACCCTCTCATATGGCGAGGAAAGACCTTTGTTTTTTAATCAGGACGAAGACGCCTACAGCATGAACCGAAGGGTTGATTTTATTGTGAAATAATAAATTTTCATCCGGTCCCGCGTGTCCTGTCGGGACCGGATGATTTAAGCGACCTCAAGATTTTTTACCAACAATTATCCGAAGTATCTCATCGACCACCTGCTGAATTGTTATCTCGGTGGTATCTATACGAACAGCGTCTTCGGCCTTTTTTAATGGGGCCACTGCCCGCTCACTATCATTTTTATCCCGTTCAAGAGTCATCATCAAGATCTGTTTAAAATCTGCCTCAACTCCTCTTGCCTGCAACTGCATAACACGTCTTTTCGCCCTCTCTTCCGGCTGCGCATCCAGAAAAAACTTAAACGCGGCCCTCGGAAAAACGACAGTGCCAGTATCTCTGCCTTCAGCAACGATACTCCCCTTATCCCCGTAACCTCGCTGTATTTCCGTCAATATATCCCGGACCAAAGGAACCGCAGAAACCTTTGAAGCTACCATGGCCATTTCAGGGCTACGGATGGCATCACTGACATTTTCACCGTTTATCAGAACTCCCACATCACTTTCTTCATCGGCTGCCGGAAGCAACTTCAGTTCGAGCTCCTCCAGTTTTTTGGCAATAGCCTCGCCATCTTCCAGAGCAACTCCCTGTTGCAGAAAATACCATCCGACTCCTCGATACATCGCCCCGGTATCCAGGTAGGTGAAACCGGTAGCAGCGGCTACTTTCCTGCTTACAGTAGATTTTCCAACCCCGGAGGGACCGTCAATGGTGATAATGTTCTGCACTTCATACATAACCAAGTTCACCAAGGCAATCGGCTAAACTTTCCAAAAATCGGCTATTTTCCTCTTCCGTACCAATAGTCACTCTGATGAAGTTTTTAAAGCCATATGCACTCATGGAGCGAACAATCACTCCTTTGTAAAGCATTGCCTGGTAGAGTTTATCCGCATCGCCCTGTACATCAATGAGAAAAAAATTGGTCTCTGAAGGGATGCTTTTGCAGCCAAGCCTTTCCACTTCCCGACTCAGGTAGTCAAGACCTCTGGCGGTGCGATCGAGCGTAAGCAGATAGTACTCCTCATCTTCTAATGCCGCCAGAGCCCCCACCTGAGCCATTTGGTTAATATTGAACGGCTGACGTACCTTATGTAAACATTCGGCAATTTCCTTTGCCATAAGCCCATAACCAACCCGCAGACCAGATAGACCATATGCCTTTGAAAAGGTCCTCAAAAAAACAACAGGACAACGCCTTCCGACATTTCTGATAAGGGAGAAGGCATCCACGTGCAATTTTTTATCCATGAAATCGACATACGCTTCATCCAGAACAACAATTACAGACTCCGGTATGTCACTTAAAAACTGATAAAGTTCCACCGGGGGAATAGCCGTACCAGTCGGGTTGTTGGGGTTATCCAGAAAAATAAGACGGGTTTTATCTGATACCTTTTTTTGAATGGACCGGAGGTCGTGGCGCATCTCTTTCAGCGGCAGCACATGGTTTACCCCGCCTCTGACCTGGACTATTTTTTGGTACATGAGAAAAGAAGGATGACTGGTAATGACTTCATCACCCTCCTGTACGAAGGCTTTTACAAGAAACTCAATAACCTCATTGGATCCGTTTCCCATAACAATTTCGTCGGCTGCAACTCCCAATTTTTCTGCAATCGCCTGTACGAGATAATAGCAGGAACCGTCTGGGTACCGATGCAGATTCAACAATTCCGCTCGAAGAGCTCTTATCGCCTTAGGTGAAGGTCCCCAGGGGTTCTCATTTGAGGCGAGTTTAATGGAGTTGGTAATCCCATACTCACGTTCCAGTTCATCGAGGGGTTTTCCTGGAGGATATGGCGTTATTGCTGCAATATTGTCGGGGATTTTAACTTTCAATCTTTCACCATAAAACAAAATTTTTCTTAAAAAAAACTGAGTATTTCTAGATATCCAGTTTTCTCCTTTCAAGTCTCAGGCCCTGCTCAAGATTGAAACTGGTTTTCAATAGTTTTTCTTCCTGGAAATGAGCCGCCTGAAGTTGCACACCGACAGGTAGCCCTTCTGCGGTAAAACCACCGGGTACGGACATTCCTGGAATACCTGCAAGGTTTGCCGAAAGTGTCAATATGTCGGACATATATATGGCAAGTGGATCTTCGGTATTTTCGCCCATTTTCCAGGCTGGTGTCGGTGTTACCGGAGAGATGAGTACATCGCATGATTCAAAGGACTTTTTAAAATCATTAAGAATGAGGGTTCGCACCTGAGATGCTTTTTTATAGTAGGCATCATAATAACCGGAGGACAACGCATAGGTTCCAATAAGAATACGCCGCTTCACCTCAGCACCAAACCCCTTCGACCGTGTCTGCTTATACATATCCATCAAAGTATCAGCCTCCATATCGCGGTAACCGTAAAGGACTCCATCGTACCTGGCAAGATTTGAACTTGCCTCAGAAGGGGCAATCAGATAGTACACCGCTACACAATATTCGGTGTGTGGTAGAGAGACTTCAATAATATCGGCCCCTTGTTTCCTAAGAACCTCAATGCTGTTGTGAATTATCTTTTCCACTTCAGAATCAAGGCCCTTGGTAAAATACTCTCGGGGAACGCCTATCTTTAAACCTTCCATCCCACCAGTTAAAGAGGACGAAAAATCAGGCACATCCTGTTTTACTGAGGTGGAATCCATCTGGTCATAGCCACTGATGACATTCATCATCAGAGCACAATCTTCGACCGTTCGACAAAAGGGGCCTACCTGATCAAGAGAAGAGGCAAAAGCGGTTAGGCCATATCGGGAAACCCTGCCATATGTCGGTTTCATCCCGACAATGCCACAGAGCGATGCCGGTTGCCGGATCGAGCCCCCCGTGTCCGAACCCAGGGAACCGGGACATTCATGAGATGCTACAGATACAGCCGATCCACCAGAGGAACCTCCGGCCACATAGCCTTTCTTCCACGGATTATTGGGGACACCAAAGGCACAGCTCTCCGAGCTTGACCCCATGGCAAATTCATCCATAGTCGTCTTACCGAGAATAACCGCCCCTGCACCCTTTATTTTTTCAACCACAGTGGCATTGTACGGGGGAACATAATTTTCGAGCATCTTAGATCCGCAGGTAGTCCTTAATCCCTTAGTACAAAGCAGATCTTTGACGGAAAGAGGTATTCCACACAACGTGCCTCCATCTCCGGTTTTTCTCTGCCTGTCGGCATTTTCCGCCTGGGCCAATGCACCTTCCCTGTCAATGGTTACAAAAGCAGACACTTCCTTCTCGACGGCATCTATTCTACCCAGACAGCTTTTTGTCAGTTCAACGGCGGAAAGCTCGCCCTGTTCCATTTCTTTAAGTGCCTGGCTTATGGTCAATTCGTACGGATTCATTCAAACCTCAGAAAAGCAGGACAGTCAGGCTGCCCTGCTCAATATGAAAATAATATAGCTGTTAAATGAGATGGACTCGTAAAAAGTCCGATCTACTTCGTTGTAGGTTTTTTGAAGCTTCACGACATACCATATGTATAGTCGAGAAACTTCAAAAAACACTACGCCTTGTATATCAAACTTTTTCCAGAGCCCATCCGAAAATTTCGAACAGATTTTTTACGACGCCATCAAATTATTTTCGGAACCTGGAACATTTCACCATCCTGTTGCGGGCCATTTCTTATCGCCTCAGCCTGGGACAACGATTCTTTTTCCACATCTTCACGGAAAGCATTACTGACTGAGAAAACATGGGACGTGGGGACTACCTGGCTTGTATCTAACTCCTTAAGTTTATCAACATATGACAAAATATTATCCAGCTGTCCGGTCATTTTTACCAGTTCTTCGTCCGTCAGGGTGAGTCTTGCCAGGTGAGCTACATGTTCAACTTCTTTTTTGCTTATTTTCATTGGATTTAACTAACTCAAGTTATAGTTTTTATAGGCTATTTTGGTAAATTTCTTCCAGATGTTCCTGAGTAAAAACACCCTTTATGGGAGTAAAGTCAACAATGCTTTTGGAAAAATACTCGACAATATCCGCGCCAAACTGAGTTCCGCTACAACTATAAAGCTCTTTCACCGCTTCTTGCATTGTCATGTTTTTACGGTAATTTCGCTTAGATGTCATAGCGTCATAACTATCTACCACAATAAGTATTTTAGTAAGATCATCGAGTTGATCACCGGTTAACCCATCCGGATACCCTTTCCCGTCCATTCTCTCGTGGTGATGCCGGATTATAAATTGTTCCCTTTCCATAAAACCAAGCGGTTCAATAATATTCGCACCGACACTTGGATGCTTGCGTATCAAAACCCATTCTTCCTCAGTAAGCTTGCCGGGTTTTTGAATACAAGAGAGATCTATAACAAGTTTGCCTATGTCATGAAATTGTGCGGCTCTTCTAAGAACAAGTATCTCATTTTCACTAAGCCCCATCGCCATACCGAGCATCATTGCGTATTCCGTCACACGCATAGTATGACCAGCGGTATAATAATCTTTTTCTTCCATGGCATTCTGGAGACTACTCATCAGCTGAACAGTCGCTTTTTCCAGACTGTTGCTGTAAGTGAGTAACAGTTTATTCTGCTCTTCCAGCTGGCTTGCTTTTAATTGAATATCATCTTCAAGAGCCTCTTTATATTTCCGATCCTGAAGAACATACATTCTCTTCTCAATAGCCCGGCTAATCTTTACATTGAAAATATCAAGATCTTCAATGGGCTTTGTAAGAAAATCGTAAGCACCTAAATTAATGGATTTTACCGCATAATCCATCGAACCGGCTCCCGTGAGGAAGAGGACCGGAATGTCATAGTTTAGCTTATTAAGCTCAGCCATGGTTTCAAAACCATCCATGTCAGGCATATTTATATCAAGGATGATGACATCATAACTGTCGTCGACTTGATCAAGAACTTCTTTACCATCACAAGCCGTATCAACATGATGCCCAAACATCTCCAATATATTAGATACCGTCGTTCGCACCATGCCATCATCGTCCGCAATGAGGATCTTTGTAGGGCCTTTTCTCAAAACACTTTCTCCGCATCCCCAAAAAAAGTTTGGGATTGTGACAGAATTTACATTTTCCAGTAGCTTTTTGCAACTTCCCTCACCCTCTCAATTGCCGGATGAAGAATTGGTTCATTTCTCAAGGTTTGTTCAGTTTCCTCATCAAGGAAGTTGGGAAAAGGGGTTTCGAGCTTTTCTCCGACCAATTCACTCAAGAGCAACATTATTAAAAATGCAAAACCCCTTTGACCGCCTTCATTGTACTTTAATTCTTTCCATAGCAACAGAACAGCGAAGCTGTATAAAATGAACAACGCAATTTCATACGAATGAAATTGCGTTGTTAAGATAAATTATATCAGCTATTTTTCACATTGGCACAATCAGTTTGTTCGTTTCCTCATTCCAGGTAACAACTACATACCAGGCTATCATGGCACCAGCTATTATAAAAAGAGTAGGTCCGTAACCAAAGGCATCGGGCATGTACACGTATGAGCCGAGAACACCATCAGCTTCAAACTCCTCATCTCTAAACCAGGCAGTCATAATCGATGAGGTAATCGCGAAAAAAGGTACAACCATCATGAGTTTTACCTGTCCTTCACCCACGCGCCAAAGTGTTCCAGATCCACAACCACCGGCAAACATTGCGCCAAGACCAAAGATAAAACCTCCGAGGATACCAGCCCAGCCAAAAGTTCCACGTACATAGTTAGCAGTAGCCAGCACGGCCTCCCCTTCAGCTCGAACCGGAACAGCGTATTTCAGTACCGCTGCCCCAATGGCAACAATAACAATTGATAGCATCACTGATTTGGCTAAGGTACAGTCACCGGTCATATGAGGCTCACGAAAACCCTGCACCATGCACCATCGTCCGCGCTGCATGGTATAACCGAGACAAGCTGCGATAAGAATAACGCCACCAAGAGATGCCACATAGTCACTGTCTTCATTTCCTGCATAGATATACGAAGCCAAAACTACACCAACAATAGCTAGAACACCAAGTCCATAAATAACTGCCGGCGGGAAAGTTATAGTTTTCGATCCACCATCACCCCATGTTATATGTTCCATCTCAAGATAGAGAAGTTTCAAACCAAGAATGACACCAAAAACAAGACCGAACATCATGGTAAATCCGTTTGCAGCAAGATTTCCTAAGGCATTGTAAAAGCCACCAACATTACAACCACCCGCCAGCGTAGCTCCTATTCCCATCAGGACACCAGCAATAACAGCCTTTACCATTTCCCTGTGAGGCGGTACCCTAAGAGCAAAATCTTTACCGAGACAAGCAGAGATAAAAGCTCCTACAACAAATCCAATGCCAATCACAGAACCAGAATTCACAAAAATAGATCGCGGTGCTTCATCAAAATATTCGAAAACGCCAACCTCACCCAGCAGGCTTGCGCCGCCGTACATCATCCAGTCACCCCAGTTGCGAATAGCACCAACAGCTCCCCAAGGTCGCCACCAGGCCATAATCATTACTGAGAAAAAAGCGACAATGACCCCGGTTATATAAGGATTCCATTCCTTCTCACATAGTAAGTTAAAGATTTCTTTAATCTTGTTTTTAAAAACAGATTCTTCGCTCATAATTTTCTTCTCCCTGTTAAATAATCGTATACAGAAACGTTAAAATAAGATGTGAAATTTTTACACAGCCCTTATTTTTTTGTCAAGGCTAACTACTCCGATACAGATCACTACCACAACGTGGTGTTTTGTTTTTATTACGTTTTTTCAGGTGGTTATAGATACAACTTTTTCGCTTCTTGACAGATCCACGATGCTACGGTATAGGTCAGATTTGAAATTAATGAATGCTAATTAATATAACGTTTATATACGACGCCTTTGCGTCAGTTAAATACTTAATTTAATATTAGGAGAACAATGATGAGTGATTTGAAAACAGTCGCAGACGATGTTCAAGCAACAAATGTACTCGATGCCAAAGGGCTGAGCTGTCCAATGCCTCTGTTGCGTACCAAAAAAGAAATGGGAAAGATGGCTTCTGGAGATATTCTCCAGGTTGATGGTACTGATCCAGGTTCCAGAAACGATATTCCGGGATGGTGTGAACGTTCTGGTCATGAATATCTTGGCGAGAAAGAAGGGTCTGGTTTTATCAGCTTTTATATCAAAAAAGGTTGATTTATTATTGAGTCGCTTTGAGCAATGCAACTCAATAATATAAGTATCTACTCTAAATAGTGCCCGACCGAAAACCACCAATTTTTCCAATTTCTTCGTTGCGCGATAATTTTAATCCTCAAAATACTTAATGTATTCCTCCGGTTAAAATTATCGCCCGCCTCGAACTTGAAAAAATT
>WTAT01000003.1 GCA_013139415.1 Desulforhopalus sp. | reverse complement strand
AACACTTTTAACAACCACCCGCTTAAACCACGCTTTTCACCATAAATATGTTAACTCCACCCAAAACCGGTTCTGCTGCCGTCGCCATCATAAGAAGCTTTGCACCCCGAGAGACTTTTCTGGTCCTCAGGAGAGTCTCCCACCCGAAAGATCCCTGGTCTGGCCATTTTTCCTTTCCCGGCGGCAGAAAGGAGGATAAAGATCAAGACCTTCTAGCCACCTGCATCAGAGAAACCAAAGAAGAAACCGGCATCCTCCTTGATGCAAGGCAACTGGAGCAACGGTTGCCTCTCGAACCTGCAGGCCTCAACCTCAAGAGCCCACTCTGGGTAGAACCTTTTCTATTCACCATTGAGAATCATCCGTCTCTTACTCTTTGTCAACAGGAGATTCAGAGCGCTTGCTGGCTCAATGCCCGGCAGTTTCAAGACCCTGAGCTGCACAAACAGGTGGAGATGGTAGCAGGTAGAATGTTCCCAGCCTATCCCCTTGAAGATTATTATCTTTGGGGATTCACTTACAGACTGTTGCTGGCCATTCTCCAGATGGACGGCCAGCAGAAATAAATTGCGATTTATCTAAAATCACTTACTAATATAGACAATATTATGTTTTTTTGTAGTGACCCTTCATCAACGAGTTTAGAAAGAGGACGAAAAATATGACTGAATATAAAAATGTTCTCGGTACACCCTTGGAAATTTGCAGCATCGAACCAATGACAGGTTTTACGCGGGACGGGAGCTGTAAAGTAACAGACGATGATTACGGAGTTCACGGGGTCTGTGTTCAGGTCACAGAAGAATTCCTGGAATTTTCTAAAAATAGGGGGAACGATTTGTCCACCCCTATGCCCATGGCCGGATTTCCTGGATTACAACCTGGAGATCGCTGGTGTCTTTGCGCTTCGCGGTGGAAAGAGGCTTTAGACCACGGCGCCGCCCCACTGGTCAATCTTGCTGCAACCCATGAAATTGCTCTCACCTTTGTCTCGCTTGTGGATCTGCTTACCCATTCGCTTGACAATGGTCATAGCTGAAATATAAAGCGACAGGAAAAAAAAATTTTCCTGTCGCAACCGTTGATAAATCGATTACTTACAACTCAATGGCCATGCCTTTGGCTACTTCTTTCTTTTTTTCCTCTCCCAGCAAAACACCCAGCAGCTCCAGACCAAAATCAATTGAAGTGCCAGCACCTCTACTGGTTACACAGTTTTTATCGAAAACAACCTTTTCCCCAGCATGCTCCTGAGAGCTCAGTTTATCAGCAAAGAGTGGATGACAGGTAGCTCTCTTTCCCTCAAGCAGCCCATGGTGTTTGAGGACAACGGCAGGAGATGCACAGATTGCTCCATACAGTCTATCCTCGTTGTTCTGTTTCTTTAAAAGTTCTGCAAGAACGACTGAATTTTTCAAATTTTCTGCACCTGGAATCCCACCAGGGAGTACGATCAAATCATATATTTGATTCGCACAATCAACGAGTGTCTTGTCGGCAATGACTTGGACGTTATGCGACGACGTTACCTTAAGACTGTCACCGATTGCCGCCATATCGACATGAACCCCGGCCCTGCGAAAAACATCCACGACACTAAGCGCCTCGATCATTTCAAAACCTTCAGCAAGCGGTACAAGAATCTTTTTTCCCATCACCATCTCCTTTTTCCTTTTCATGTTTTCATACCATGACATACTATAAGTACCCCACAGTTCTGGTCGTACTCCTTTTTCCCTAACATCTACACCTCGGCCCAGCAACAAAGACTTGATCGATGCCCTGATCAGTCAAGCAAGGGGAATTAATACTGGAAGTATGTTATATAGTCAGTTTTCAGTTAGTTACCTCTATCTCGACAAGACAATTAATATCCACGATCAATAATAGGAAGAATTTATGACAGGAGAAATACTAAAGCAACCAGGGCCGACACAAAAGAAGGGTTTTTCCGGTATGCAAGTGCTTGGCATGGTGCTCATTTCAATGTGCGTTGCAATTGTTGCCACCGCTTTTGTGATTAAGTTATATTTCTTCCCGGCTCCCTTCAAACCAGTTGAACTTTCACCAAAAGAGACCCGCCAGTTGGAGGCAAAGCTCGATAGGTTTGAAGGTTTAAACAACCAGACAGCACCGAAAAATAGAGAACACACTCAAACAGAAACACTGATACCGGAGCAATACAGTGAAGCTGGAGCATCTCGGGATATCAGTTTCACCGAACGTGAACTGAACGCCATGGTTGCCAAAAACACTGAGCTGGCAGAAAAGCTGGCCATAGACCTTGCTGAAAATATGGTCAGTATCAAACTTCTCATCCCGCTTGATCCTGACTTTCCGATGCTTGGCGGCAAAACACTTAGAGTGAAAGGGGGTGCAGAGCTAATCTACCGAGACGGGAGACCAGTAATAAGACTTAAGGGTATCAGCCTCATGGGCGTACCTGTACCCAATGCCTGGTTAGGCGGAATCAAAAACATTGATCTCATCAAAGAATTCGGCACAGATGAGGGGTTCTGGAAAACCTTTGCCGATGGGGTCAACTCCATCAGCGTGGAGGAAGGTTTTCTGAAAATTCAACTCAAAGAATAAAAAAAAGTCACTGTTCGTCAGGCAGTACCTTTTCTTGCACAAATACAGCTTTTACTACTCGAGAGGTTCACTCAGATCCGTCTTAATAACCGGAGTCTGTCCCATCGTCTGTGCCTCTGGCATTGTAAACGCGCGATCAATGCCGTCATCTTGAACAATTGGTGAATCTTCCAGGTCAGCCATGAACACAAGATTAGGGTCGATGGCGTTCATTTCCTGCTCCACCCGCTCAATATTGCCGCGTACCTTTGGCGCAATCTCCACTTCGGGATATTTGGCCAGGATATTTTTCAAAAGTTTACGAGACTCCACCAGGAGTTTCTTTTTACTCTCTGGATCCGAAGTTTTAGTGAATCTAATAAAAAGTTCGGCCGCTTTTCTCCTGTCAGCCTTTGCCGCCTGCAAAGATATCTCCTTAATTTTAGCCTCAGCCTTAACAGAGTATTCGGTATCCAGCAGACCAGTGAAAACAGCAACAGCCTCTTCGTATCTGCCACCACCGACCAACAGCATACCATTATTCCACTGGTTCTGTAGTTCTTGTCTCTCAACCATTTTTCCAGTTTCGTTTTCAACGGCCTCAGATAACAGCAGCTCTTCATGTTTTTCTTTGATTACAAGCTGCTTTTCTGTACTGACAATATCGGCGGGTATCGTTTCCAGAAATCTAAGAGCCTTGGAAAATTTCTTTTCAGCAGCAAGTTTATCTACTTCAGCCATGAAGCCATCAAACCATTTGTCAGCTTCCTGTAGAACCGAATCCCTTATAAAATCAACGTTTGATGCGACAGGGGAATAAGGATAGCTGTTCTGAAATTTTTCCGCCTGCCAAATAATTATATAGCCATCACGCTCAGGAATATATCCTAAAAAATCCCTGAGCATCTCAGAGAACTCTTTGAGTTCCGGGCTACCATCCTTTGAGCGATCGAGTATCGACAGCTGGAGCTTGGACCACTCTTCGAGTCGGCCAATGTTTCGGTAGTCCTCGGAAATTTTTTTATACTCGGTGGCTGCCGATCTATAATTACCGGAAGCCGTATAGAGATCCGCCAACATCTTCCGCAAAGAGACAAGGTCAGTGGCCTGTTCGTCAGAATCCGACATCTGATCAACCACCTGCTGATAAATATCCGCCGCCTTCTCTTCCTGATGGAGGTACATCAGCGCATTCCCATATAAAATTTTGGTCCTGACATGTATCCGGGCAACCTGAGACTGGGGAATCTTCGACCAGACCTGTATAATTTCTTCGTATTCCCTATTAGTCGTATATCTGTCGATCAGAATTTCAAACTGATTCAGTTCAGCTCCCTCCACCCTTTGATTCGAACCAACGCCTTGGTCTTCAGAATCGGCAAGCAAACGACCACAAGAGTCTTCCAGAAAGTCGATATCACTCTTTTGAAGTTCAAAAATTTCCTCATTGGTGATCCTGGTTGCAACATCCACATTTTCAACTTGGAGTATCTTGGTGCGCAAATCACTGTAACCGTTCAATACATTCTGCAACCTGCGAAAACAACGAACCATCTGCACCGCCTCTTCATCTGTCAGGTTCATGGTCACTGACTGAATATCCAACTCTTTCCAGCGATCCAGCTTACGCCCGTACTCAAAAATTCTATCGTTAATATACACACTGGTGGGCAAAGCCACCGCTGTGCTTTTTTCAGCAACCCCCTGCTGCTGATCATCGATATCCAGATGCTTTGATTGCTCAGAGCTCACAGAGCCACCACCATCGTGGATATAAACGGGTGAAGACTGGCTGGAGGAGCTTGTTGATGGGGGAGGGCTTACCCTTGGCTTTTCTGAAATGGCACAACCACCTAATGATGCAACAGCAAAGGCGACAACCGCAGTCCATACAATTTTCTTCATATTATGTTCTCGATCTATTTGACGTTGATATTTTTTTGCTCAATTTTAAATCGGCAATAATCCACTGCTCTGAAATGGTTACTGAGAAATGATATTTTAGTGCCTTACTCCAGATTTTCTGTCATTCTGTTCAATACCCCCTTGAGGGGTGCTCTTTTTAGTACCCCCTTGGGGTATAAAAAACAAGAAATCTGAAGAGTGTATTGTAATTGTAAACTTAAAGTTACCTCCAGATAGCGAACGTAGAGAGACCTTCGAGGCACTTATACCCATCAAGGGGGTACTAAAAAGAGTCCTGGCTTATTTTCCCGTTTACCGGGGTTAGACAAAATTAAAGAACCGTACAAATTATCACTGTTCGGTTTCGACAGCCGTTTTCCAGAATGGCTGAAAGTGTCTGTCCATCACAAAACGTCCGGTGTCCGTTGTTCTGCCAAAAGTCAAAATTGATGGCTGAAAACGAGCAGTTTCACTTACCAGTGACACGGGTTCGGTGACCTTGCCGCCCTTCTTCGGTTCAACCCCGACATTCATCTGACCCAGATCATCCCTTTTTATTCCAAGACCATTAAAAGACAGGTCAACAGGGTCAAGCCTGCTGGTATAATTCTGTTCCAGCAGCAAAAGATTAGCTATCTCACACCATGTTGGCAGAGCGCCAGCAGAGCCAGTGATACGACTTGTATTTCGTCGCATAGGTTCATTATTATCAAACCCTACATAGACCCCCATAGCATAGCCATCCCGGATAGTCATTGCTACTCCGTTTTCGGCAATTCCGGGTAAATAACCGAGAAAGGAAGCGTTGGTATATCTATTGGCTGTGCCTGTCTTGCCAAGTAAAGGAACGGTGAGTTTTAAATCTGCAATGCTCGCGCCATTCCCTTGGTCATCATCAGGAAATTTAACCGCTTTATTCGCCCTTCTTCCAGTTCCAAATTTAACTATATTTTCAAGTACATTACCTATCGACATACGTGTCTTTGCATCGACAACCTGCTTTATTACCGGCTTCGGCTGAAAAAGGATCTCTCCCTCGGCTGATTCAATACGATCCAGAATCGCCATGGAATCATTACTCTCCTCCTGTTCGCTGTCACCGAAAGTAGTGACATGTCCGGTAATCAGCCCTTCATACATTCTTGTTGCTTCCAGCAAGCTTACAACATTTGATCCAAGAGGAAAGGAGAGCACTGGTTCAAGACTACTTTTGATCCCAAGCTGTTCAGCAAATCGGATAAGATAATAGAGCCCCACCGTAATCCGAAAATCCTCTACCTGGGAAAGAACCTCAATACTGTAGGGCAATGCATCGCTCAGTTTTTTATACTCATATCCTAACTGCTCGGCCACCATATCAAAGGCACCCACTGACAAAGTTGCATTGAGCCTGATGTTTTCCCAGAATTGTCTTTTTTCAACATCGTCTAACCACGCGAGGTGATTGAGGAGTTCATCATGATCCATCCGTTCCAGGTTATCTTTTTTACCTCGTTTGCCCTTGAAATGAAACTCGCCGGACAACCTATCTACATATAATGAAGCCCCACCCGAAGTTAGAGATGAATCAGCCTCACCAAATCTTGCGAATTGTTCGCTCAGCGATCTATAGTCTTTCAGTTCTTTCCTAAGCGACTGAAGTAAAAGATAATGATTAGTAAGAAGAGTTTTACGAAATTTCAGTTCACTGACTTCGTGTTTCTTCAGTTTCTTTCGCTCTTTATCCAGCTTTTTGTTAATATCCCGGTAAAATTTTTGATAGTTGAGCCCATACGGTAATTCCTTGAGTTGCTGGTATTCTCTCATCATTCCATCAAAAATAAAATCAGTTTCTAGATTTTCGACAGCCAAACGGTAGGCAGTGGTTCGCAGGACCTCACGGGTAATTTGTATACCATAACGATCACGAATCCTTGCTCTGTAACTCCTGTATGGTTCTTTTGTGCCATCGATAATTTTGGGACCCAACCCGACTTTGCTGGCGACCTCACTTAACTGATCGGTGCTAAGCTGATCACAAAGATGAGACAACAGCCACACAGAAGCGACATTTTCAGAATGCACTCCGGCCCAACTCATGGAAACCCAACCATATGGACTCGTATGATCGGGTCTTGGGAAATAAGGTTGATTATGATAGACAAAAATATTTCGGCTATTTTTCAGACTATCGGCACTGTTCCAACCTAGCTGCATTGCAGCCGTGTAAACAAGGGGTTTGAAGGCGGATCCCATGGTCCTTTTCGCATGAAAAGCCCTATTGAAAAACCGATTCTCAGTCCCTCCTGCCATACTTTTAATGGCACCATCTTTTATAACCAGCGCCCCCCCCTGTAACTTTGGGTATTTTTCCAGGTCTAAAACCACGGGTTCATCTTCAGGTACTTCACGAACACTCACCCATATCTTGTCCCCAGGCTGCAATTGACTTACAAGTTTGCCCTGATCACCCTTCCCGACCTTACTCCAAAGATTTTTCTGCCATTTTACCCTCGCAGTGACCAATTTGGAAAGCCCTTTTGAATCTACTACCCCCTGACCAAACTGTTTATCCAATGAAACAATAATTCGTATATTTTTACCTTTGCCTTCAATACTTTCAACTTGACCGAATAAAAAGGCACTTTTACGCAGAACCGAATCACCTGAGTAATCGAGGTTGGCCAATTCAGCCTGCACTTCCTGCCTTTCATAGCCTCTAAGGCGTACGTCCAGTCTTGATAATTCACCACGCAGGATAGCAAGTGTTTTTTCCTGAAGTTCCCGGTCGATTGTGGTGATCACTCGTACCCCTGACGTCGCAATGTTGCTTACTTCATGGGTTTCAAGAGCATCGAGTACTTCAGTTGAAGATACGGCGTCCCTGACAAGTTCCATGGCATAATCAAGGTCATAACCAACTTTTCCTTTGTTAAACTCAAGGTCTAGATCGAGTGTTTCGTTGTAAGTAAAAACATCAATCATACGTAAATTCTGCATTTTATCGAGAACATACTTTAACCGAGTTTTTCCACGCGACCGAGCAAGTTCCGCGGCCTGCTCTGTTTTTTTGATAAAGGGATTGTAATAATTCGGCCTTTTCACGCTTCCAGCTATAAAAGCACATTCTATCAGGGACAATTCGCTCGGCACCTTATCAAAGTAGTATCTGGCTGCAACCCCAAGACCATGACCATTACCGCTCACATAAAATTGATTGGCATAAAATTCAAAAATCTTCTCTTTTGGATAGTAATATTCCAACCTCAGAGCGAAAAGCAATTCCTTCAGTTTTGCCTCGATTGATCTATCAGTGCGTTTAAAAAGATTCTTCGCGGTTTGCTGTGTAAGGGTGCTACCTCTGTCGGCTCGATTGCGTGGAAGCTGGCCTGCATCGCGTCAGGGGACGGCGACC
>WTAT01000093.1 GCA_013139415.1 Desulforhopalus sp. | reverse complement strand
TTAAGTAGCGATATTAGGACTAAGAATTAACGAGACGCTGCACTAGGATGTGCATGCTGTGGGTAATAAGTAGTCGCTTTCTAAGGACTCCATAAAAAAAGCCGATCTACCTTTGAAAAAGGCAGCTCGGCTTTCTATTCAGACCCGTGGCTTTCCGTCCCTGTCTCGCGGCAGGTTTGGCTTTGTCTTATATGTGATGTGTTCTTATTTGTTCTATAAGAATTATATAGCTACAGTTTGGGAATTGCAAGGTGACGGCGTAGTAAAGTGACGTTAATTCGTTATAACTCTAATCGCAAAATGCATAAATCATCTAGTTTTTAAATACTTAATGGTCGAAAATATAATGTTGAGATAGGTTTTAAAAAGGGTTGCAGCTGAGGTGGTCCCGTTTTTTGGCTGTGCTTATTTTATAAGAATTTCTCGATTTCGAACAGGTAAGCGTAGACTCCGAAGTCTAGGGGTGTTTCTGTTTAACGTATTGAAATCAATTGGCTGGGGGACAGGGATTCGAACCCCGATAGGCGGAGTCAGAGTCCGCTGCCTTACCATTAGACCATCCCCCAGCGTTTGCTGCAGTGTGGCGAGTTTATAAAAGATTTTCGTAGGACTGTCAAGAAAATTTCAGCTGATAACGATTCCAGCGTAGCCGACTACCTGGTCTGTATCGCCGGAAACATAACCTGAATCGGTATAGCCTATCAGGCTGGATTTTTCTGCCCCGCAGGCTTTTGCAGCAAGTATGGCAATTACTACGGGGATGACACCGCACATGGATATACGGTTGTCAAGGACCGTGCGATACAGTTTGTAAGGGTCTAACTGTTCTATGCACTTCAAGGCCGAGTTATCCTTTTGTTCAGTGATCCGTCTTGGTTCATAATGACTCATATCGCTGGAGGCAACGATAAGCAGGTCCTTGTCGCTGCTGTTGATGGTTTCTGCAAGTGATTTGGCTACGTCTTCACAAAGCGGATAAGAGATCTGAGAAAGTACTAAAGGAACAATACTTAAATTCTTTTGCAGCATCTGAAGAAACGGTACCTGGACCTCCAGTGAATGCTCAAATTTATGAGCAATTTCGTCTATTTTTATAAGTTTAGAATCTTCGAGGAGGTGATTGGCTACTTCCATGTCTACCGGTACCCCGCCTAGCGGCATGTCCCAGGTTAGTGTCGAAAGGGAGACTGGAGCGCCCTGCCCGTGATGGTTAGGGCCGAGAATGATAACGGTTTCGGGAATTTCGACGGCGCAGAAAGTCTCTGCCGCAAGAGCACCTGAATAGACATAGCCGGCATGGGGGGACACAACCGCCAATGCTTTGGATTTCTTGGCGGTTTGTGTACTAGGAAACAGCTCCGTTACGGTCTGGGCAAGCGCCTGTGGTGATCCGGGATAAAAGCGGTCGGCAGCAGCTGGTTGTCTCATGATCGTCTCCCTTTATTTAATTTGCTGATACTACGTACGTTTGACTGACCAGGTTGTACCATCAGGGCCATCGTTCAGTTCGATGTTTTTAGCGAGAAGTTCGTCCCTGATCTCGTCGCTTCTCGACCAGTTTTTATCAAGTCGGCACTGATAACGTTCGGCGATGAGTCCTTCGATGGCCGTTGGGTCGATATCGCAATCGGCAATCAGTTTTTCCCTTCTGTTGGCGAGAAACTGTTGCGCGTCTTCCCGCAATAAGCCCATAATTGTTGCCAGTTTTGTCAGGACAGTGGTTCCGTTTTTGAGCAATTGAATATCTTCTAGAGCCGATGAGGCAGAGATTTTGCTCTGAATACGATTTATGGTCTTGATCGTGTCAAAGAAAATACCCTGGGCTTTTGCAGTATTGAAGTCATTATCCATTGCCTGCTGAAATCGTGTTTCCAGTTCCGACACTTTCTTGATGTCCTTGGCTGAAAATATACTTGCCGCTCCACTCTCACCGTTTTCAGGATCAAGAGAATCGACGGCTGCCACACACTCATAGAGCCGTTCGAGACCGGCGGTTGCATCCCTCATTGCAGATTCGGAAAAATCAAGAGGATTACGATAATGGGTGGAAAAGATAAAAAAGCGTAGAATTTCTGGATGATAGTGAGTGAGGATGTCTCTGATTGTCAGAAAATTACCGAGTGACTTGGACATCTTTTCATCACGAATAGTAACAAAACCATGATGAATCCAGGTTTTTACAAATGGTTTGCCGTTGGCTCCTTCGCTCTGGGCAATTTCATTCTCGTGATGAGGGAAAATCAGATCCTGTCCTCCGCCGTGGATATCGAAGGTTTCGCCTAAATATTTTCGACTCATTGCCGAACATTCGATGTGCCAGCCTGGGCGGCCGGGGCCCCATGGGCTGTCCCAGGTCGGTTCACCGGGTTTTGAACCTTTCCAGAGCACAAAGTCCATAGGGTTATGTTTCTGCTCGTTCAGGGAGATACGGGCGCCAGCTTTCATGTCATCAAGGTTTCTCTTGGAAAGTTTACCGTATTCGGGGAAACTGTCGACTATATAGTAGACATCATTGCCTGCCTGGTACGCCATGCCTTTTTCAATAAGTTCAGAGATAATATCAGTCATCTCTTTGATGTGCTCGGTTGCCTTCGGTTCAATATCCGGACGGTCAACCCCAAGCTTATCCATGTCGGTATAAAACTCATTGATAAAACGATTTGCAAGTTCTTCGGAGGTTGTCCCCTGTTCTTTGGCACGGGCTATGATTTTGTCATCGATGTCAGTGAAATTACGGACAAAGGTTACCTTGTAGCCCCGGTATTTCAGGTAGCGGACAATCATGTCAAAGGCAAGAGCCGACCGGGCATGTCCTATATGACAATAATCATAAGAAGTGATGCCGCAGACGTAGAGTTTAACATGGTTGGGCTCCAGAGTTTGCAGAGCTTCTTTTTTTCCAGATAAGGTATTGTAAATTTGTATAGTCATCATGAAGGGAGCTGGTTATAAACAGTTCGAGTATCTTGTATTATGTATATCGCAGGTGATAATGGTATCACAGGGTCCTGTGACCTTTCAGGTCAAATACCATAATCTTATTATGAGGAAAAGACAATAATGAGCCAAGAAGTAATAGTAAAACGGTCTTGGGGCGACACCTGCAGAGCATGGTTACACCCAAAAGCAATTGCCATGCTTTTCCTTGGATTCTCCGCCGGTTTACCAATTCTTCTGATTTTTTCAACTCTGTCGGTATGGCTTCGGGAAGCCGGCGTCGCCAGATCTGCTGTAACATTTTTCAGTTGGGCGGCACTCGGTTACTCTTTTAAATTCCTCTGGGCGCCCCTGGTTGACTTGCTTCCCCTGCCTGGCTTGACCCGGGTACTTGGTCGAAGGAGAGCCTGGTTGTTGGTCTCGCAACTACTTATTATGTCGGCGATTGTCTGGATGGCGTTTGTTGATCCGGCCGGCAGTCAGAATAATCTCACGGTTATGGCTTTTGCTGCGGTTATGCTGGGTTTTTCCTCGGCCACTCAGGATATTGTCATTGATGCGTATCGCATAGAATCCGCTGAGGAGTCAATGCAGGCAATGCTTGCCGCCATGTATATTGCGGGTTACCGTGTCGGTATGTTAATGGCAGGTGCCGGTTCTCTTTTTCTCGCTGGCTATCTTGGAACAACAAGTGCAGCGTATAATTATACAGCCTGGAAATTAACTTACCTGGGCATGGCCGCTGTGATGGGCTGTGGAGTGCTGACAACACTTCTCATCAGTGAACCTAAACTCGGTCGCCGTATTTCTGACTACGAATATTCGGTTTTCGACTATGGACGCTTTCTGTCCCTTTTTATCCTCAGCATACTGGGTTTTGCTCTGACATTCTTTTTTTCAGGCTTTATATTATTAGAAATAAAGAAAAATTTGCCTCAATTTTTCACGGGTGGTGGGGGAATGAGTTCTTTTCTGGTCGAATTATCACGATTCATTCTGGCGGTCACTGTCGCAGGGATTGTCGCCAGAATTATGCTTCTCTTTGGTATTGTGAATAAAGAAATGGTTCACCAGACTTATCTCGAACCGATAAAAGATTTTTTCTATCGGTATGGTGGAAAAACCGCCATACTT
>WTAT01000127.1 GCA_013139415.1 Desulforhopalus sp. | reverse complement strand
AGGCTTCTACTTCAGGACGAGCGTCCGGTTCTATCACAGCGGAGGTGATCAAACTCCCGACCCTGCCGCAACACCCTTTGTCGGTAATCAGTATATTGTTGAGGCCAAATTGCCCAAGGCCGGCTATAAATGCCACATGTCGGTGTGACCAGTTACTGATCAACGTCTCCTTAATCCAGTTGTGCGTAGCGGGAATACTGACCACTTCTTCATCTGCTGCAGCAAATAGTTCTGCCAGGTGGAGACTGAGCTGCTTGATCAGTTCATTAGTTTCAATATAGCTAACAGCCCATTCATGGGAACTTAGACGCTCTTTAGTATTTGTGAAAGAAACAGACTTAGGAAAAGGCAGGAAAAATGAAACTACCGTCCCGGCATTTTTCAGTAAATCTTTTGGTACTGCGTGGGTAAGGCTTACCGCCGTTTTCAGCTGTTCAAAAAGTGGATCATCAGCGGCTGCAAAGCCGAGAAGTGGCACGTCCCAGCTGGTAGAGATATCCTTTTTCTTCTGATATCCTGCAACGAAGTCTCGAATCTCTTGTATTGTTTTATTTTTCATGGCTGTTCTTTTTACTCTCCTGGAAAGTTCTGCAATTTTCTATCTGGTGCGCTTGAGGGACAACCTCCTGCCTAGGTATAAAGTAAAAAAAACAACGGAATCCGTCTTGAACAAAATTGACATTAAGTAATCAAATCAATATTTTTTTAATCGTGGTGCTGACCGGCAACCAGCAGACAACAAGCCTTTCCGGGTAGGAAAGACTTGTTGAACCATCCCAAAAGCGTGCGTACTCGTGGGTCGGGTTGATTGATTCACCCTACGGCTCAGTAACTTAGAGAAACGCCTAATGTAGCGTCCTCCTGAAGTGGCCTTGGGGTAGTAGACCCACGTGCTAGGTGTTGTGGGGGCTGGGAAGCCCCCACTGGCTACTCGATTAGGTTTCTGTGTATGGATTAAAAGTCAAATAGCTCGCCTAAAAGACCTCCTTTCTTTTTCTTTTTGTTATGATATTCATAATCTCGTGAGTTCTGTGAATATTGTTTTGACCTGCTCTCATCATGCTTGGATTTTTGTTGTGGTACTGCTACATTGGAACGTTCGATTATTTTATCTAATTCGCCACGATCTAACCAAACGCCTCGGCATTCTGGGCAATAATCAATTTCTATACCTTGGCGATCACTCATCGCTAAACTTACATCACTGCACACGGGGCATTTCATGTGTTATCTCCTTTTCTTTTAGGTATCATTACTGTCTTCAGTATTGACTTTTTCATCTGGCTCTCTTCATCAGTATTGCTTCTGTTGCTTTCAGCGATTTCTGGATTTGTGTCGGCGGCGAATGCTTTTTTACAAGGCAACAACAGGAGGATGGAATATTATAATCACCTGGAGAAACCTTAATCTTTTGGACTGTTTATCTTTCCCTCCTTTGTTTTCCCGTCTACCGGGGGGGCTTTACCAAGTGCTGTCAGACAGGGATTATTGTCCGCAATAGCCGATTCAACGAATTTTTGGGCAAGGTATGAGGTACCCAGAGTCAGTACCGCAGCACCGATAGTTGCCCCGGTTTTTGACGCGCCTATTAGGTCTAAGACCGGCTTCGGATCTGCAAGTGTCCCTCCTAATCCAACCGCCCTGGTGAGATCTCCGGCATCCACACCGACGCCCCCACGACCATGAGAACTTATCTGCAGACTGATCGCCTCTGTCTTTAAATTGATTTGCCCACTGCCAACCATGACCGTTTTGTTGGTCTTGAGCGCTAGGCTTTTATTCGCCAGAGCAAGGCCATCCTTCACATCAAATCTGACCACCGCACATTCGAGAGCTGTACTCGGGGCTTTGTCTTCTACCGGAGCGAGCGTACCTAATAGCGAGCTTAAAATATCTCCGCCTATCAGGTTGAGAGTGCCATCGGCCAAAACGGCCTCACCAATATCGACCACGGTTTCACCGTTCAGTCCTGCCATAATCTCACTTACTGAGTTGCCGCTCCCTTTAAGTTGCACATTAATTTTGGTGCTTCCACCGCTCATAGTGTTTTTCAGCTCCTTGAATTTCCCCAGTTCCAGTGCCGTGGAACGGAGATTCAGGGTGAGAACCGGCTTCACTTTCTGCTTTGAAGTGTCGAAAACAAAATCTCCATCAATGGGACCACCCTCTAACTGTGCCTGAACAGGATTCAATGCCAATCGACCGTTCTCAAGTTTCAGCGCAAGTTTGACGTTACGCAGCGTGTCTGAACCGCTTTCCAGTTTTTCAACTGTGTATTTGATATCAGCGTTAAGTATCTTCAGCTGATCTATGGGGAGCGGAGTATTCGGGAAAACACGTTTGCCTCTGGACGCATCCACCTCTTGTTTGCTTTCTTTTTTGAGCGTGTTTTTGCCAGATGCCTTTTTTTGAAATGGGCCCAGGTCCAGCAGATTACTACTGAGTTCGGCCTGTATAAACAGAGGCTGTTGCTGATGTAGGATAGATACCTCCCCTTTGATATCGCTCTTGGCGATCTTCACATCCAGCCCCGCTATTCTGTAACCATCCTTTACCGCGCTTAAATTTGCCTTTACCTCTACAGGGCCAACCTGGGGAAGTTTGGTTGCGGCGATCTTGGATATATCTTCAAGATCCGGAGCCTGGATGGAAAATTCCAGGTTTAGTCCAATGGCATTTGGGGATTTTCCAAGCGTCAGGTCTCCGTTCAAGTCAAAATCCAAATTGCCCAGTTTGCCTTTGAGATCGCTCTTGAAGGGGCGACCAGCCAGCAGATTGTGTATATATGAAGTCTTGCCATCAATAGTGAGCGGGATTTTATTGTATTGTGCTCCGATGCTCCACTGCTGGAGTTCGCCACCGATCTTTTTAACGCTAAGCTTATCCAGAGTCAAACGCACGGCCTTTTTGTCATACTCTTTGTATGAGACACTGCAATCCTCAAGTAGGCCATCATGCAACACAAATTCTGTTTGCAGGCCGCTCACTTCGTAATCAGCTGGTTTTTTTTCCGTTTTTGCCTTTATGTCCCCCAATACCCAGTTGCTCCGGCCTTCCTTATTGCTTTCCACCAGCACATCTACGTCGCTGATGGCTAATCTGCGCACCTCTATCTTATTTAGTAATAAAGGTATGAGTTCCACCTCCAGCTCTGCCTGGCCAATTCTGAGCATTTCCGGCTTGCTACCCCAGGATGCATTCTTCAAATAAACATCCCGAAACGACATGTGAGGATGTAATAAAACGCCGAGTTCCAAATCGCCCTTGATGCTTATTTCCCGGCCAATTAGTTCCGTAAACTGTTTTTCAAGGGTGCCTCTATACTGATTGAGGTCGATGAAATAGAGTGAGGCCACCAGGCCCCCGATCAGCACTAAAAAAGCGATAGCGATAAACAACAGATATTTTATGATTTTCATCAGAGTTCAACCATGATTAATTTTTCTGATACGGCCAGCGCTTCTCGCAGACCGTATCAGCACATGCTCCAAATGCCGTCTATCCTCAGCATTCAACACACGACTCCTAGCGCAAAAAGAGGGTACTTAATGGAGCTTTATCGTTATTATCTCATGGTAATTACTTTCCTGATTTTTGCCATCGATATGACATTAGTCAACAGCATAGAGAGCTCACTTCCCACCTTTATTGCAAAACTCCAAAAAAGTTTCCAGACAAGCGACTCTGACTGAACAGATATATTCAATGAGTCGAAGAACGCGATCAAAAGATAACACTACTCACCCAAGACCTTGAAATCTTAATCACCTTGGATCGGCTGCAATTTGAGTTTCTTCCTGTGTTTTTCTGAAAACCTCATTATTACACGCTGATCAATACTTACTTTACCAGCAGTATTTAGCCTTGACACACGTCCCTACCTGTTAGTAGGTTGGTTTCTATGAGTGATACACGAACAAAAATTCTCGAAGTAGCTGAAAACCTCGTACAGAAAGTGGGGTTGAACGCTATGAGTTACAAGGATATCAGTGAGGTCATAGGTATTCGTAAAGCCAGTATCCATCACCATTTCCCCAAAAAGGAAAATTTGGTCGATGGATTGCTCGAACGTTGTGCAGTTAACTATGGAAATAATTATCTGCGAATAGTTGATGGTAAAGGCCATGCACCTGAGAAATTACGCAAACTTGCTGCTGTTTTTGAAGACGGTTTAAGCAACAACAAGCTCTGTCTGGTAGGATCTATCAGTACTAATAGAAACACGCTGCAGGACAGTTCCTGCCACATTTTACAGAGCGCCATAGAAAATACTGTCTCCATCTTTACCGCTGTTTTTGAGCAGGGAAGGCAAGAAGAATCTCTTACATTTACAGGGACAGATAAGGCAACAGCCTTTGCCTTTTTATCTCTTCTTGTTGGCTCGCAGACAATAGCTCGATCACATGGCGGAATGCAATTATTCCGGCAAGCCACAGAGGTATTTATCTCAGGTTTTGAAAAGTAATTTTTTTAGGCAACAGATTAAGTATGAACACCATGAAAAATATTGAACCAAAAAGTATTGAACCAAAAAGTATTGAACCATATATCGGCTTTGAGCAAGGACCGATTCGCCCTCCCAGTGAAGCCGAAAGCTTGCTTGTCAGGATTAGCCGTAACTGTCCATGGAATCGCTGCACTTTTTGTGGCCTGTATAAGGGTACCAAATTCAGCCTGCGCCCTGTTGATCATGTGCTAAGCGATATCGATACTATTCGTTTTTATGTGGATGCAATTGAAGCTGCGGGAAAAGCAGGAGGAACCATTTCCCAAAGAGAGCTTTACAATCTCTCACCGAATGGAGGGAAAGCCGATCTTCAGGCCCTCCATGCAGCGGCTAAGTTCGTAGCAAACGGAAAAAAATCAATTTTCATCCAAGATGGAAACAGTCTCGTCATTAAACCAGAAAATATCATACGAATATTGCGTCACCTTAAAGAGGCTTTCCCTAAGGTGGAACGGGTAACCTCTTACGCACGTTCCCATACAATTGCCAGGATAAGCGACGAGAACCTCAGCCATATGGCCGGCGCAGGTCTTAACAGAATCCATATCGGTATGGAATCCGGCTCGGATAAGGTACTCAAAATGGTAAAAAAAGGTACCGACAAGGCAACGCAGATTATTGCAGGACAAAAAGTTAAAAGGGCTGGTATCGAATTATCCGAATATTTTATGCCGGGACTTGGTGGTAAAACATTGACCCGGGAAAACGCACTGGAAACAGCCGATGCCCTCAATCAGATCGATCCAGATTTTATTCGCTTGCGAACCCTGGCTTTGCCTGCCACAGCACCTCTCACAGGGCAATTTAATGAAGGGACCTTCGATAAAATGGGCGAGGTCGATACAGCCAGGGAGTTGCTTCTTTGGTTGGAAAAATTGGCTGGGATCACCAGTACTATACGAAGTGATCACGTGTTGAACCTCTTTCCTGAAATCGACGGAGT
>WTAT01000599.1 GCA_013139415.1 Desulforhopalus sp. | reverse complement strand
TCCGGGAGTATTCTTCTGAACCGCCCAGGCGATTTTAGAATTTTCCCTAAACTTGATCTCATGATGGAGAGTGATATTTTCAAATATGCTCGCCCAGAATTCACCCTTGTGGCTATCTATAATCATCATGGGAATCATACCGGCGTTCAGCATTTCCAAAAGATCTTCGTCCTCAAGGTTGTCATCGACTGTAACAATCTTTATTCCGGCTTTCTTGTCAGCCATTAGTTTTTTGTTTGCCAATTCAAGACTTTCATAATAGCTGCTTGACTTTCTGACATGGATTTTTTGGCCACTCAGATCTGAAAAAACTTTAACTGAAGGGCTCTTGGGCCCAGTTACTAAAATCTCATTGACCTCGGTTGAAAAAGGGTCGGAAAAATCAACCTGTTTCAAGCGCTTGTCGGTGATGGTTAAATTGCCTACAGCGATATCACCAAAACCTTGTGCCAGGGCTGGTATCAGCTTTTCTCTGGGGGTTGGAATAAAAACAAACTGGACTTTGAGATGTCGGGTTTTCAGTTTGCGGTTGATGCTTTTATCAAACAGCTTGACCATTTCATAACTTGCACCCCGTTGGCTGGCTTTATCAAGGAAATAAAACGTTTTACTATAGGGGATCAATACCCGAATGGCGCGTTTTTGAACCAATTGTTCAAAATCACCGGTCCAGGGTTTGTTTAATGAGTCGACCACCTTCTTAAGGTCTTCAACCCCAAAGGCAGCTGTGGTGAAAAAAAGTCCCAGCACCAAAACCAGCAACGACACAAGTTCAATTTTACGAAGGATCAATTTTGCATAGGTCAAAGGAGATCTCCTGATTGTTTTTGGTTGTCAGTAGATTTCGTTTTAAATTGCACTTTACATCTCCTACCCGCCCTACACTAATTTTTCAAGGGGTAGGTGTCTCACTCACATTGACACAGAGGGCTGATTGTAAAGGAAGCTGTTCAGTCTGCCGTGCTGGCCCAAACAGCCCGATTTTTAATGGATATGGAGTTAGACGTCTTTTTGGGGACTTCCGTCCACCTAAAGAGAATTATCGTTATTAAATAGTTTCAGGATGGAAACTAAATAACTTTACAGATGCAAAAAATAGCCTGTACTTTATCTGAAAAATCCTTGTTTTGAGGGAGGTATGCCTGGGGGGATGAGATTTTGATATTCTCCCAGACGCCTTCATCCTCTAGTGCTGCAATGATATCCGGGAAACAGCGAGCGTCAAACAGGTCGCTTCTCTGTGAAAATGCAATATGCCCTCCCGGTCTGACAATTCGGCAGAATTCTTTGAATAACGATTGGCAGTTCTTAATATATGTCAAAACACCGATACAGAAGAGTGCGTCATAATTATTTTCAGGGAAAGGCAACGGTTGCTGCAGGTCATGAGCCAACAGCGAAGAATAGATATTTAATTGATCAGCTTTGTTCAGGGAGGTGGTTGAAATATCGATACCGGAAATATCCTTAAACCCTGCCAGATTAAGAGCTTTCCCGGTTAAGCCGGTACCGCATCCGGCATCGAGGATTGCTTGCCCTGGAGAAACATATTGTAGTAACAACTCAGCAGCGTAGGTCGGCGCTCTGTAATCCCACTCCTTAAGGTGTTCGTCATACGTTTCTGCCCAGCTGTCATAGAAGTCTGCGACTTCATTGCTATCTGTACTTCCTTCTGTGAGCCATGATGGTTGTTTTTCCTTGGTTGTCCCAGTTGCCATATCTTCTGTTTTGCGGTGCCGAAATTTCTGAGTCATATTTTCCTGGTTGCATTGATGAGTCTGTTGATTTATGAGAATTTTTGTTCGATGTCTAGGCATGTGAAAAAAACAACCGGAGACATATAGTTGATATCGAAGTCTCGTTAAACTCGCTTATCTTCTAGGATTATTTTTTTCACATAACGCGGAGATCGGGCGAAAAGGCCGTAACTCAACGGGCTCATTGATTAACATTTGAAATTTAGTATCTGGACACACAGAGTGCAAGAAGAGTTGCCTCTTCGCAAATTTGGATCACACTACCTGAAAATATGGCTAAACCCGCAACTCAAGTCATGGGCAGACTGTAACAATAGACCATAACACAAAATGGTTAGGAAACATATGTTGATAAAAGTATTGTCGGCAGGATGTTGAGCAAAGTAGAGTGTAAAGATTCGCCAGGCCCGTGGTATCAGCCTTACCTTTAACGATTTGATTCGAGATTTTTAACTATGTTGTGGACACAGTAAATTAGGGAAACGGAAAGAAAATGGCAAACAAATACGGTGAGGTGTTCGATGTTGTGGTTATCGGCAGTGGGTTTGCCGGGCTGGCTGCGGCTATTGAGGCCAGAGCCGCTGGTGCATCGACAATTATTTTAGAGAAAACCAAAGGCCGTGGGGGCAACTCTATTATCAGTGAAGGATTCATTGCTGCTGCCGGCTCAGTATTTCAAAAGAAACAGTCCATCATCGACTCACCTGAGTGTATGGCCAGTGACATGAAAAAAGCCGGACTGGACCTCAACCATCCCGATTTGGTTCGGACGGTCACAGAGAATTCCAGTAGCGCCATCGATTGGACTATTGAGGAAATCGGCGTAACTTATCTCGATCAAGTTGTTCAGCTCGGTGGACATTCTCGCCCGAGAACCCTTATCGTAAAGAGCCGTTCTAACGTTTGCTGCGGTGCTGTGCTGGTGCGAAAAATGTTAAGCAAGGCCCTTGATATGGGGATAGAGATCAGAACCCAGGCCTATGTTCAAACTATAGTACGGGAAGCCGGCGGGCCAGTAACTGGTGTGACCATTCGCGAGGCGCAGTCTTCCCTTCAAATCGAGCCCGGCATAGTAAAAACTATAGGCTGCCGCAAAGGGGTCGTCCTCGCCAGCGGTGGATTCGCAAGCGACGTACGGTTTCGGACCATCCTGAATCCCCTCCTGGACTCTTCTGTTGAGACAACAAACCGACCTGGAGCTACTGCCGAACTGCTTACAGAAGCCATCCGGATCGGCGCAATGCCCATCCATCTTTCTGCAATCCAACTTGGTCCGTGGGCAAGTCCCGACGAGAAAGGTTTAAATGTCGGATCAAATTTCGCTTCAATGGCCGTATTTCCTCATGGCATAGTCGTGGACCCTCGAACAGGCGAAAGGCTTTTAAATGAACTGGGTGACCGAAAAGTAAGGGCTGATGCCATGCTTGCAGCAGATCATATCTGTATCGGTTTTGTCGACGCAAAAGGGGCTTCTTTTGTAGACCATTTTTTGCCCAGGTGTTTAAGCAACGGTGTAGTGACACCATTTGACACGCTTGCCGAGCTAGCCCATCACTACAAAATCCCAGCAAACAAATTAAAAAGAACAGTGACAGCCTTCAATGATTATTTGAAAAACGGAAAAGATGTTGAGTTCGGTCGTCCAATTCGTGAAAACGAGATCATTTTAGAGCAGCCTCCATTTTACGCCATCCGGCTATGGCCTAAGATTCATTATACCTCAGGAGGGGTTCAAATCGATACTCATGCCAGAGTCATTGGGCTCGATCAGCAACCGATCGAGGGATTCTTTGCGGCGGGAGAAATTACTGGGGGCATTCATGGCGCCTGTCGTCTTGGAAGTTGTGCGATCTCAGATTGCCTGGTATTTGGGCGTATCGCTGGACAACAAGCTGCCCTGCGATTAGAAATCAAATCTTTAGAATCTTAGAGAGTTTGTTAGACAATCAGGGGTGATACATTAATTCTTTTAGACGAAATAAATGATCCTTGGTAACCTTAATAGATTGAGCAAACATACAATTTGAGGATATCTCTGAGCATCTCTTCAACTGTCTTGAAATATAGGAGAGATATAAACTTCTGTCTCGGTCACCTTCAATATAGATTTTTGGATTTTTGAGATCTGAGTTAGCTGTTGTTCACAGCACAAACCAACCTGTGTGGTGACAAAGATTTTCTGGGATTATCTCTACCGAAAAATAGGCGGTTTTGAGCTCAATCCGGATGTTGATTAGAAAGTACTATCAACCACACGAAACTACGAAAATGGAGCAACGTGAAAATCACCGGTTCATCCGGTGCATTTTTTTTGTTAAAAATGAGTATTGCGTTCCCGGAATTCGGGGTCTGTCCCCTATTGTTCTACACAAACAAAAAAGGACTTACAGCAAAAGCCATAAGTCCTTTATATCATTGGTACGCCCGGCAGGATTCGAACCTGCGACCTACGGATTAGAAGTCCGTTGCTCTATCCAGCTGAGCTACGAGCGCTTATTGTTTATATTGTTGATCCAACTATTATCAGCATAGCACAATCAGCGACGACATAATACTCAAAGTTTATCAAAAAGCAACTT
>WTAT01000482.1 GCA_013139415.1 Desulforhopalus sp. | reverse complement strand
TGTGAGGAATATGACAAGATAATCGAGTATGCAAGCAGGGGGAAGGCATCATGAGCAGAGTAAGACTTGTATTCTCGGGCTCCGGTGGCCAGGGGGTGATAACGGCGGCCATTATTCTGGCCGAGGCTGCGGTGATCTATGAGGGGATGAACGCTACCCAGTCTCAGAGTTATGGCGCAGCTGCCCGCGGAGGATCTACCCGAAGTGATATTATTATCTCCGACAATGAGATTAATTTTCCGGAGGTTACCCAGCCCAATATCCTGGTTTGCCTGACTCAGGACGCCTATAATATCTATTCCTCTATTATTCGGCCTGGAGGAATTCTGCTCACCGACAGTCGTTTTGTGCAGACAACCCGAAAGGTGGATGCCAAGCAGATCGAACTGCCTATGTATGATAAGGTCATGGAAGAGATAGGCAAACCCGTGGTCTTCAACATCTGCGTGCTGGGAACACTGATCAGTATTACTGAGGTTATCAAACCGAAGTCGGTTATAGCTGCGGTGGTAAGCAAGGTGCCCAAGGATTTTATAGAGTTGAATACCCGCGCCTTTGAGCTTGGCATGGAGCTTGGCGCAGATTATAGCTGGTAGTTTTCATGGCTCCCTGTTGGTCAAAAGACATCAACCAAAAAATCAACCGGGAGCCTCTGAACAGAGGGAGATTTTAGGAGACGCTATGGATACATTTCCAACCAGTTATTCGTCGAGCACCAGAGGTGCAGATATTATTACCAAGGCAGAGAGCGTGGGCCTTGATGCGCGGGTCCTGTACGAGGCGGTCATTGACCTTTCCTCGGAAGGGTTGCTCACCGCAAACTGCATTAATATGGCAGCTGGTATTCTTCTTGAGGATATTGGACTGCCACGGTATTTCTTTGAACATATCCAGAAGGCAGCGCTGACCCATATCCTCGAGTCCATTGCTACCTCCATCAAGGTGATTGATGGCAAGGTGATTCTTTATGGCCGTGTTGCCCAGATTGACTTCGAGGCAACCCAGGCAAGCATTGCCCAAAGGGTAAGGATTGCCACTGCAGAGACCCGCGACAGCATGGAGACGGTACTTGAAGAGTTGATTGCCGGCCACCGAAGAGAATATTATTACAGTCCGCATAGTAACTATTATACCTACATTATCCGACCGGAGACGATAACCGATTTTCCGAGGGCAACCTTTAAAGATTCTCGTTTTCTCTTTACCCTGGCAGGGGATTACTCGGCAACCCCGGAGCCGACAAGAAGACGATACGAAAAGGTCTTAATGGAATGCGAGGGTTCGACCATTCCCCTCATTGCAGTGTTTAACCTGCCGGAAACGGGTGAGACACGGTTGATGTTTAATTCCGATTTTGAGTCACCCAAGCTTCCTGTCCTCCGCCAAATCCTGGCAGATCATAATTTAACCCTGGTACGCGGCTATTGGGAACCCTATGTGGGGCAGGATTCTGTTCCGTCTTCTATCTGCACCCTCTATGTGATCGGTGAGCTCACCAGAAAGCAGGAGTATGGGGTGGTTGCCGACCTTCGATCCTATCTCTCTTTTAATGTCAGTGCTGTAGAGGATCTCTATCTGCAGGGTCGGATTGGCTTTCAGGAAATGCTGTTTGCCGGTAATGCCATCGATTTTACCCATCTCTTCATTTTTAAGGAAAGTGAGAACGTCACCGACCGCGATATTCTTGAGAGCCTGACCAGCAAAGATCAACGGGAAGCATTTGCCAAACGTATTCAGAGCTCGAATAAGTCGACCTATGGGGCACCTGTTATCATGGAAACGGTTACCCGGAATCCTGATCTCATAAAATTTCTCCATGCTATTTTCGAACAGCGTTTTGCTCCTAAGCAAAGGAAGGAAACAGAAGGAATCTCTGAGGAAGATCTTCAACAGAAGTGGTTTGAGTTTGATAAGATTATTGCCGGCAGGTTTATGGATTTTCCTCTTGGCTATGATATTTTCAAGTTCATGTTTAAAATCATAACCTGCACCCTGAAAACCAATTTTTATAAAGCTGAAAAACGATCTTTTGCCTTCCGTTTTGATAACAATATCCTGGATCCTTTAGTGTTCAGCAGGTTTGTGTTCGGCGTCTTTTTTGTCAACGGCCACTATTCCTGTGGTACCCACTTACGGGCAGCAGATATTGCCCGGGGTGGGCTGCGGCTGATCCGTGTATCACAATCGAATTATGACAGCGAGCTTGATAATGCCGTGCTCCTTAACTACGCCCTGGGTCCCATGGCACAGCGATTAAAACATAAAGATATCTGCGAAAGTGGCTCCAAAGGAGTGGTTGTTCCCCTGCCGCAATATGCCACCTTCAGAAAGGAGGCATTAAACGATTATACCGAAGGAATCATGGACCTGATGTTGCCGGACAGCTCAGTTGTGGATTATTACGGCAAACCGGAGATGGTATTTTTCGGTCCGGATGAAGGTACCGCACCGCTCATGGACGATGTTGCCTACCATGCAAGAGATAAAGGCTATCAGTACTGGCGAACTATTACCACGGGGAAAAGTTTCGGTATTCCCCACGATACCTATGGGCTGCTCGCCGGTGGAGAGGCCTTTGGTCTCTATGACCAGGGGAATGATGGTGTTGAACTGCAGGTGGATGGCCGCTCTGTTATGGTGACCGGGGATATGGAGCAGATCTTTGCAGAAGTAGGCGAAGATATAGCGGTTTCCGGAATGACCACCACTTCAATCATGGGCTCCTTCCGAACCTTGATTGACTATTACAACGAACGGGAAGAAGAGTTGAATTTGATGATTACCGGTGGCCCTGATGGTGATCTCGGGGCCAACCAGATTCAATGCTACAAGGGGAAAATCTGTCTGATAATTGATGGGGGTTCGATTCTCTTTGATCCGGAGGGACTCGATAAAAAAGAGTTGATGAAACTTGCCTTTATGCGCAATTCTTCTCCAAGGGCCAACTCTCTCAATTTCCTGTGGAAAAGCTGAGCAGTAAAGGCTTTATGGTACCGATTGGGGCAAGCAATGTCACCCTTCCAGATGGCACCGTCGTGGAGGACGGAGCTCTTTTTCACAGAAAATTTCTGAGTAATCCAGCAAACCGCAAATTTATCAGCGAAGCCAATATTCGCGCTTTCATTCCCTGTGGCGGTTTTAAAGATACCGTCAATCAAGAGAATGTCCGTCGGTTCCTTGAGCTCTTCAAGGAACTGCAATTTATTGTTGAGGGCGCAAATGTCTTTTTTGATGATGCTGCCAGGCGTTATATTGCTACCCGGACGAACATCAAACATATAAAAGACTCCACCGCCAATAAAGGTGGGGTTTTCAGCAGTTCGATTGCCGAAGTCCTCACTGCCTTTCTCTTCCAGGACGACTATGAGGATAAACTGCTCAACGATATCGCCACACGGTGGGCATTAACCAAGGATATTTTGCAGCTGGTTGATCGCTACTCCCGCATGGAAACCGGTTTACTGCTTCGGCTGCATGATGCCGATCCGTCGGTACCGCTGTTTGAGCTGTCGGAGATAACCAGTGAGCAGATCTTTGCTCTTCAGGATCAGCTGGAATCATGTCTTGCAGATATTCTAGCAGACGGTGAGCTGGTCTGGAAGGTGATGGTCCATTACATCCCGTCAGTGCTGATAGAAAAACTCGGGGAACAATCCATAATGGCGCTTCTAAACACGGAACAGCTCCAGCCTTACAGGAATGCCATTATCATCAAGAAACTGGCGTCAATGGCCTTTTACCGCTTTGGTGAACAATGGGAGGAATATCTTCAGGAGATTGAGACCGAGCTGTTGCCTGCACTGCATAAAATATTTGTAGATTGATTTTGTCATGACCAGAGGACACTCGGCGAGATGTCCTCTGGTTGACTCATGCCGGTTTTGTCCGCCGACTCTTGTTGAGTTACCTTCATGTGTTTTCTTCAGGCGGCCAATGAGTGGAAAACCTTGTTTCAACTGATAGCCTATCATTTCATGAGGAATGTAAACGTCCTCATTCCTCAGCACCGGAAAGTAGTAATCGCAAACTTTACACAAGTCTGAAGACAATGTATTGAAAGGTTTTTTCTTTTTTCTGCTCATTTTGGGGCTACGTATGCTTAATCCGGACAAACCAGAAAAAAGTATTACTGTTTGTCTTGTTAAAAGCCACAAGAAAACTGTGTAATGGTCTGCAATCGGTCGGAAATGAGACTTTAGACCAACTTTAATCCTTCTATATTATGAATGATCTCGACCTAGAAAAGTTTAAACAACTCGTTTTGCTGCAACAGCAAGAATTAATTGAGATGAAGCAGAGGTCCCGCAAGTCCACCCAGCCAGTTAACCTTGACCAGTCTAGTGTTGGTCGCCTGTCGCGGATGGATGCCATGCAATCCCAGGCAATGGCCCTGGAAAGCAAAAGACGCCGGGAAATACAACTTACGCGAATAAGCGCCGCACTTGAGCGTATTGAAGAGGGTGAATACGGCTATTGTGCCACCTGTGAAGAAGAGATAAACAGGCGCAGACTGGAGGTCGACCCTACCAATCCGTTTTGTGTATTATGTGCGTCTAAAATGTGACATGAAAGTTTCCTGTTTGCATTTGAGCTGTTGGCCAGCCTTGCGCAGAGTGTTGGTACGATGAAGCCATGCTTCCTGCTGGGTTTGTCTGAGATATCTGAACTTATGCCCCTGTCAATCTCTAATATAGATATGTTGACTCAGCAGTAGGTCCTTCTGTCGCGTGAAAAATCGATTCACTTGGAAAGATAAACTGGAAGAACTGAACCGCTGCGCGGAAAAAACCACCCCTCCCATGCATAAGCTTTTCAGCTCGTGCATCAGCTACTATCAGGTGATGCCGAATCGCTCTTAGACAAAGTTGTGCAACTTTGAAATAGCGCACTCATTGCATTCGTGCGCTTGGGTCTTCGCCCCAAGCGCACGTTTTGTTTGCCCGGCAAAGCCGACAACCCGTCTGCTTGAAAGAGAGTGGAGATACCTGTCCTTCGCAATTATCCGTACTTTCGGAAATTATTGACAAATTTGCGAAGGACAGGTAAGGCCAGTACAAATAGATGAAAAGCATTTATTCTTAATTATTTATCCATATTTACACTACAAGTGTCTATTCCTCTGTGATTTCTTCCTGCCAACTTGTTTCTGATAAGCATAATCCCATATTGCGCCGCAAGAATTCGGTATTAATGATTTCAACTATTTCCTCAGGGTCTAAGTCTTTTTGTATGTTCCATGACGTGACAAACACTTGTGCAGACGGATCATCTAGAGAAGCTTTTCTTGTTTCCTGAATCAGGTCAATCAATTCTTTGAACCCAGGATTATCCATAGCCGCATTAAGTGCCCCTAAGCCAAATTCAAGAATTTCGCTTGCTTTCTTGCTGTCACCAACGATTTCATTTAGTTTCTTTGCAGGTACATTGAGCAGCGGCGCGCGTGTGCCCAGCCAACACTCCGTTCTACTATTTCCACTGCCGGAGTTCTAGAATAAGTCCATCAGGATCTCTTATCTCTCCACGAAATGAATCTCCCAAATCTACCGGTTCCAGGGCTATAGCTATTCCTTTGCTTTGCAGGTAGTCCACTGCCGTTGTCATATCTTCTACTTCAAGGGCAATACCCCTATACCGTTCAAGAATTGCTGCCACGCTGAATTCACCAAACGGCGAAACTCTTTCTCTGCAGGCAACTCCAAACAAAGATGGCGGCATCGTTGAATGGCAGAGGAAAAGATCTCCTGCCGGGAAGGA
>WTAT01000270.1 GCA_013139415.1 Desulforhopalus sp. | reverse complement strand
TCAATGCTCTTATCATAGATCGAGCAGACATGATCGGAAAACCCAGTTCCGGCTTCGGCAAAGACATTGAACACCAGATTTACCCCAACGTCCTTAAGTTCTTGAATTTCATCATCATACCTGGTGGTTGCCGCCAAAGTACAACTATGTGACGAGCTATTTATTCTCATGGCAGCCGCCAAATTTGCAGGGTGTGACATGGTTAACAACACAAGTTTGACCTGCCCAGTCTCCAAAACGCCGCGTTGCCAGAAATCATAATCTCCAGCATCACCCTGGATCACAAACTTGCCATCCTGCGCATGTCTCTGTACCTGTTCATCGTCAAAATCTACCCCTATCACCTTTTTGCCATAATGCTGACACAGGCTTTCATAGGCTCCACTGCCAACTCGACCCATTCCCAGCACAACAACAGAGGCATCCCCAATATCTATTAGAGTTTCGCCAGGAAGTCTCTTTTCGGACTCGAATCTTTTTAACGAAGTGTGGTAGCGGGAGTAGATCTCCGTCGCAAATGAGGCAACAGGAGACGCAACGACCATAGACAGAGACAGGGAAACCGCAATAATAACCAGCCACTGGCTGCCAAACCAGCCGTAGCTTACTCCAAGTGCCGCGACAATCAGTCCAAACTCACTATAATTAGCTAATTTCAAGGAGGTCAACAACGAAGTACGTGCTCTCAGGGCAAATCTGGTTAGTAACAGATAAAACAGCACAACTTTAATCGGGATCAGTAACACCAGAAAACAGGAAGTCCAGAACATTTGCATTTGGGGGAATTCTGCCATGCCAATTGTCAGGAAAAATCCAACAAGAAACAAATCTTTAAAGCCGAACATGGCTTTTGCAAGCTCATCGGTTTTATGATGACCGGCGAAAAGCATGCCTAACATAAGAGCCCCAAGGTCAGGCTTCAGGCCAACATATTCAAAGACACTGGCACCTGCAATTGGGAGTATACAGGCCAACAGCACCAATAGTTCTCCATGGCCACTTTTATCTAAAATGTAATATAATGGCTTTCTTAATAGGAGCAGTACCAATAAACCTAAAGCTAAGATTGAGGGGAGTTCGCCCTTTGAGATGGTGATAAAGATTACCGCAAACAGATCCTGCATGATCAGGATGCCAATTGCAAGACGACCATGTTTGGCGCCCAGGTCTCCCTTTTCTTCAAGAATTTTCACGGCAAAAACTGTACTGGAAAAACTGAGGGCAAATGCGAGTAACATCGATGTGGAAAAATCAAGGTCGCCAAAATAGCCAAATCCCATAAGGCTGAGGCCAAAGATTCCAAGACCAAACAAGATAATGACACATAGCATGTGTAAGGTAGCTACTCCCCAAACCTGGGGCTCAAAAAGTTTTTTTAACTGTACTTTGAGGCCAATACTAAAAAGTAATAAGATAATACCTACTTCAGATAACTGGTGAAGCCGATCAGTCGCTTCCACATCAAAATAATTTAGGACAAAACCAGCAGTAAGGAATCCTACAAGAGGAGGGAGGTTGACTTGTTTGGCAAGAAAACCGAAGACAAATGCGAGGACAACTATAGATATTTCCATGAGCAATCAACCCCTATAATCTCAGTGATACCAAGACCATCTCTTTTAGTAGTAAATGAAAGGTCGGTGGTGAGTAGATGCAACAATCGAATGTTAGATAATGATCGTTTTTCATACCAATGTCAACAAATTGCAGGCTGGGTAGCTGACCCCAAAAATAAAAAAAATAAAATAGAGAAAAATCGACAGGGGGGAAACGTTGAAGGTTAAAGGAGTGTGACTGACGTATACTGCAGTAAAAAGGGGCAGCCCCTCTCCAGCTTCTTACCTTCGTCTTTGACCAGGTTAAGAAGTTGGAGAGATCACATTAAATGTTCTGTCTTCTGATATGGATTACCAGGAGAGCGGCAATAATAACACCAGTGCCAATTGATAAGAGTGTTTTAACCCCGGTAAACTGGAAAATAAGCCAGGACTCTTTTTAGTACCCCCTTGAGGGGTGTTCTTTTCAATACACCTCAAGGGGAGGGGGGATTGAACTGAATGACAGGCTTTCAGGAGTAAAGCACTAAAAGAGCAGTACCGGACATCTGGCATTGTGCAGGACATGGTTGGCAACCGAGCCAAATAATACGTCACGTATCTCTCCACCGCCCTCATGACGGCCGATAACCAGTAGTTGGAACTCCTGGACATTGGCAGTATGGGTTATTATGTCTCTGGGTTCGCCAAATTCAAGCATAAGCTCATTAGTGAAACCTGCTTCTTTTAGTTTGGCATCGGCACGTTCAAGAAGATGTCTGCCTGCCCTGGTGGCGTTTTCCTTCACCATTTCCACCTGGAACTCAGGGATCATTCGGTAGGCCAGTTGATCATTATTGATTACATAAAGCAGGGTCAGCTGTTTTGAAAAGCGATCCTTGAGTTCAATAATGGTGTCAATGGTCCTTTGTGCTGTCGGTGAGTCATCGATTGGAACTAATATTTTCGGTATCATATCTACCTCCCATATAGGTATTAACAATCAGACTGTTTTCACTAAAATTATATCAGCCATAGACTAAACGTGGAAGTAATAAAACGAGATCCGGCCAGAAGGTCAGGACCAAAAGGATCACGAATTGGATTGCCAGAAATGGAAGAACAGCGCGGGTTACATAAACGATATCTCGATCAACCGTTGCCCCGGAAATATACAGGCTGACTCCCAGCGGTGGGGTGCAGTAACCGATACCGAGATTGATGGTCATGATGAGACCGAAGTGCATGGTATCGATACCGAATTTGGACAGTAATGGCAGAAAGATTGGAGTGAGGATAAGTGTTGCCGAAATGATATCCATGAACATACCGATGAAGAGCAGCAGAATGTTCACCGACAGCAGAAATACCCAAGGTGATGAAATGTTATTGACGACTACCGTGGCAATTTTCCCGGGAATCTGCTCAAAGGTTAAGTATTCTCCAAATACTGAAGCACCGGCGACAATAATCAGCAGTGTTGCTGAGGTGACCGCAGAAGAGACCACAATTCGGTTGACGTCGACAAGTTTCATGTCGCGGTGGAGGACTATTTCGACAAAAAAAGCATAAAAACAAGCGACGACAGCCGCTTCGTTTGCCGTAAAGAGCCCTGAATAGATGCCGCCGAAAATGAGCACAGGCAATAAAAGGGCCCAGATACTCTCCTTCAATACAGAAAGAACCTCACCAAGCGATGGTGGCTTTCGCTGCTTCATGCCTATTTTTTTACAGACGAAGTAGGCATAGAGACTCATAGCCGCCATAATGATGACCCCGGGAAGGAATCCGGTGAGAAAAAGTGCCTCAAGCTGGTCATTGCTGACCATAGCGTAGAGGATCATCGCAATGGATGGAGGGATAATAACACCCAGGATGGGTGCAGTGGTCATGATACCAACGGAAAACTGTTCGTCGTAGTCATTTTCGATAAGGGCCGGGATCATAAAACCCCCGATGGCAACGACGGTGGCAACGGTTGAACCGGATATGGCACCAAAAAATCCGCAGGCGAGAACGCCGGACATAGCCAGACCTCCGGGAAGAAACCCGACCATGACATTTGCTGTTTTTATCAGCTTTTCAACAATGGAACCGGTGGTCATGATATTGCCGCACAGGACAAAAAACATTACCACGACCAAGGCAAATTTATCCATACTTCGATAGAGCACTTCGATGACAATCTGCGGATCTATACCGACAAAATAAACGAGGCCTATGGTGCCGGTGAAAAAGAGGGCCATGAACACCGGCACGGTCGATGCGAGAAAGCCGAGTAACAGGGCGAAAATGAGGAGGTAACTGTTGTCCATCGGCTATTGTCCTCCCGTAATGTCTTTTTTACCGGTCCAGTCTTCTTGCATGACAATAAGGGTGCGCAGAAACATCATGAATCCCATCACGGGCAGCACTGCATAGAAAAAATATTCTGGAATCTGAAGTGTCGCTGTTCTGGCATATTCATCGTTGTACATCATAACGGTCATCGTTACCCCGAGGTAGATCATCACTCCCGAAAAGAGGAGCACCACGCAATGGGAGAAAAGAGTGAGGGGCTTTTTTAGTATCGGCAGCATCTGGGGAAGTGCGTCGATGCGTATGAGAGAACGGCTGCGTATTGCGGCAACACAGCCAATGTAAGTAGAAAAATAGATGACTTTTCGCACTACCTCGTCCGACCAATAAAGGCTCATTTCATTAGTGGTTTTGCGCAAGATTACATTGGCCATAGCCGTAAGCAGCGCAGCACAGACAGCGGCAAAGAGTGACCACTCTTCAATTTGCAGTAAGGTCTTGTCAATGGATTTAAATATTTTTTTTAACATATTATTAATTCAAAGCTTCTAAGCAGTTTGAACTTTTACAATAGTTTAGAGAAGATGGAGAAACCTCCCACCTTATAAACCTTAACAAAGTTGGGGAGTTAGTATAAAAAACAATCAGAGCCTAAACCACAGGCGTTGGGATTGCAAGTACCATGTGGTGTTTATCCTTAAGTATGGGAAGAAGAGGGATTTTACATAGCGCTGGTTTGCATTTTGGCAGGTAAATTGGCGGAGAAACCGGTTGTCGGGAATGCTATGTCGAAAGTGATTGTCATGTAATTTGGACTTTACAGAAAATGTGTTGTTATGGTTGTTGCCGATTGTCGCAGGCAATAAGGAGAGAAATGGTTCAACTTTACATTCAACTTGCATCGAAGTAAATAAAGAGGTGAATCGAAACAGTCAAACGTGGTGATCATTCATTTTTAAAGGAGAGAATTGTATGGAAAGCGGCGCTAAAGGAGAATTTGTCTATACCGTCTTACAGCAGGATCTGGCAAGTGAGGTGGCAGTCGGTACTGAGGATTCATTTCCTGAGGTGCTGGCCACATCAAGAGTGATTGGCCTGATGGAGGTGTCTGCAGCAAGGCTGCTGCAACCCTTGCTAAAACCTGGAGAACTTTCTGTGGGCGTTGGTATCGATATTAAGCATTTCGCTCCGACTCCGGTAGGGGAGGAAGTAAGCGTTGTCGCGACTTTTCTTGAACCGGATGGTAAATTATACCTTTTTGAGGTTGAAGTCTTTGATAGAGCAGGAAAGGTGGCAAGCGGTAAACACAGCCGGGCCATTGTGGATAAAAACCGCCTGATGGATGGGGCAAAATCCAGAATGGCAAAGGTCGGATGAGACTTTTTACGATGCCATCATTATTTGAGGTGATGTAATTGGATCTCTTAACAGTCGATCAACAGACCTGCGATCAGGATGGATTATGTGCTGCTGTATGTCCGGCCGGACTTATTGATTTTAAGAAAGGGACTTTTCCTGGAGCTATACCGGAAGCCGATGATCTGTGTATCCGCTGCGGCCACTGTATTGCCGTTTGTCCCCACGGCAGTTTGAATCACAGGGATATGGATGTTGCTGAATGTGCTCCGGTTCGCGAAGACCTATTGCTATCTGCTGCCCAGTGTGAGCAATTTCTTAAAGGTCGTCGTTCTATCAGAACGTACAGAAAAAAGTTGGTCACCAGGGAAACTCTGGAAAAGTTATTGGATGTAGCCCGATATGCACCTTCAGGGCATAACTCCCAAGGAGTGAAGTGGCTGGTGGTTGGACAAAAAGAGGAGCTGCACAGTCTTTCCTCCATTGTTGCAGAGTGGATGCGTTTCATGCTTGAAACAATGCCTGAATTTTCTCTCGGTATGCATCTGGATCGAACTTTGGAACGTTGGGATCAGGGGGTGGATGTGATACTTCGTGGGGCACCGACAGTGGTGATTGCTCATGGAGAAAAAGACAACCGGATGGCACCCGCCAGCTGCACCATTGCTCTTACCTATCTTGAACTTGCGGCAACCGGCATGGGGCTTGGTTGTTGCTGGGCTGGATACTTCAATGCTGCGGCTTTAGCTTTCCCGCAAATGAAAGATGCCTTGGCACTCCCGGATGGACATCAATCTTTTGGGGCTATGATGGTCGGATATCCGAAGTTTCTATATAAACGCGTACCACAGCGTCAACCTCCGGAAATCGCCTGGAGGCTGTAGTACACAATAAGCTGATTTTGTAACTGAACAGGGCAGGGCGAGAAGGTTTCTTCTCGCCCTTTTCTCTTGCCATGGTTTGTTCTTGTCATGGTTTGTTCTTGTCATTGTTGGTCACTTTTTTCTCAAGAAGAGCCCTCCTGCCCCAATCTGGTAATTTTTATCTGGTAATTTTGATTTTGGTTGTATGGCTGTTATCGACGAAACGATCTGAGATAAAAAATCAATTAATGGAAATGGAGAAATCAATTATGAAAAACAGAAAATTATCGTGGCAATTTTCCGCACTTATCTGTGCACTGATGTTGATGCTGTCAGGAGTTTGTGGATATGCCTCTCCTGCTGGAAATCTGGTCGTCTATCACGCCGGCAGTCTGACTGTTCCCTTTAAAAAAATGATTGAGGAATTTAGTGCAATCTACCCTGATGTTAGGGTAATGACCAAAGCCGGGGGGAGTACCGCCATGGCAAGATTGATATCCGACGGTGGGGAGAAGGCGGATGTTATGGCTTCAGCAGATTATAAAGTTATTGATAACAACCTTATTCCCGATTTTGCCGAATGGAATATTCGTTTTGCCTCAAATCAACTTGTGCTCTGCTATACCGATAAAAGTCGGTTCGCCAGTGAGGTTAACAAGGATAATTGGTATGAGATTCTACAGAGAAAAGATGTTCGTTGGGGACACTCAGATCCGAATCTTGATCCATGTGGTTATCGTAGCTTGATGGTTATGCAGTTGGCTGAAAAGTATTATGGAGTGCAAAATCTCTACGAAAATTTACTCGATAACAGACCACAGGAAAATGTTAAGGCAAAGGCTGTGCAACTGGTTGAGCTCCTTAAGAGCGGCGAACTTGATTATGGATGGGAATATCTTTCTGTTGCAGTTCAACACGGGTTGAAATATGTGCCCCTGGATGACAAGATAAATCTTGGAAGTTATATAAATGATACTTTTTACAGCCAAGCCGAGGTCAAAGTGACGGGAAAGAAGCCAGGCACCTGGAAGGTAAAGAAGGGGCAGTCAGTCACCTACGGCGTGACGATGGTTAAGAACTCCCCAAATTCTGAAGCAGCACAGGCTTTCCTCTCTTTTTTGCTTTCTCCGGACAATGGCTTGAAAATACTTCAGGATCTTGGCCAGCCTCCCTTTGTTCCTGCACGGGTTTCTTCTGAGGAAATGAGAAAACTTCTTCCCGTCCCCCTCGCCTCTGTTGTAGAGGTCAGGTGACACCTGGTGGTCTTTGTGAGGCGTAAGGCTTTGGAACAATTCACCTCCTATGCCTCACAAATTGATTCCTTCAAGGTAGTTTTCCCGGAGGTCGATAGTAACCTCTGCCATACTGTGATCTGTTGGTTCAATACACAGGTGTGAGGGTCGTCAAAAATATTCTCACAACGTTTTTTATTCTTGAAAAAAATAATTTTCTCTGAAGTCCCTGGAATTGGGTCCGTCTTCATTAAGGACACCATATGTTGTAGTTTGACCTTGAGCCCGCCATAAATGTAGTGTATAAACACCTATGTGATTTTCTCTGACTTTGGCTGTAAGAGCGGACTGACAGGCTCTTTTTTCACGTCGAATTGAGTACACTTCTAATTAACAAGAGATTCCTGCTAATAAAATTTTCCACCTGAAAGAGGGGATGTATGACACCTGACTTGACCAAACAGGTCTTGACAAGTACTGCGGAAACAGTTCTTGCCAGACGATATTATTTGAAAGATTCTAAAGGAAATCCCATTGAGACATGGGAGGCATTGAGCCGTCGTGTAGCAAACGCGGTGGCGGAAGTTGATAAAGATCGAAAATATCATAAACAGCTTCAGGATGAATTTTTTGATATGATCTACCGTCTGGATTTTCTGCCAAACTCTCCCTGTCTAATGAATGCGGGAACTGACCTGGGTCAGCTTTCTGCCTGCTTTGTCCTCCCTGTTGAGGATTCTATGGACGGCATCTTTACTGCCATTCGTAATGGTGCACTCGTACATAAAACCGGTGGCGGTACCGGATATTCTTTTTCCCGTCTTCGATCTAAAAATGCTTCAGTGCGATCGACTCAGGGGGTGGCTTCGGGGCCTTTGTCTTTTGCCGCCGTTTTTGATGCGGCTACCGAGACAATCAAGCAAGGTGGAAAAAGGCGCGGAGCTAATATGGGTGTTCTGCGGATTGATCATCCTGATATTATGGATTTTATAGCCGCAAAAGAGGACCAGAACAGCTTTAATAATTTCAATTTCAGCGTTGGTATTACCGATGTCTTTATGCAGGCAGTGGAAGATGATGCTGATTTCGATCTGGTCGAACCGTCGACCGGCGAGGTTATAAGTCAACTAAACGCCAGGATGGTGTATGAGAGGATTGTTGATCTCGCCTGGCACAATGGGGAACCTGGGGTACTCTTTATAGATACCGCCAATAAAGATAATATGACCCCCCAACTGGGAGATTTTGAAGCGACCAATCCCTGCGGTGAACAATGGCTGCTTCCCTATGAGAGTTGCAATCTAGGCTCAGTCA